>JASHRB010000381.1 GCA_030037575.1 Candidatus Sulfotelmatobacter sp.
TCGCAACTCTTCACCCGCCGTTCCCCAAGAACCGGTTTCCTCGGGATATGCGGATTCGAATTCGGCAGCCAGATAGAAAGTGTCTGCCGGCGTCATGATCTTGAGGAATGCGGAAGCCGGTTCGGTTTTCACTGCCTGCTCGATTTGCTCCAAACGCCGCGGAAGAACGCGCTCAGAAAGAATGGCCATTACTCTGCCGCGCAGTTGTTCGTCATGCGCACAGGCGGTGAGGAGTTCCTCGCCGCTGCGCTGATAGAGCGCGACGGCGTGCATTTCAACAGGGTCAACGTTCCACCAACGCGCCAAAACCGCGCTGGTCAAAAGGCTGGGTACAAGCTCCTGCCAGATGAGGGCTTGGACGTGTTTGGGCGCGATGAAATCCTGCTCCAGTTCAGCCAATTCGTAAGGCAGGTCGGCCAGAGAACCGACGAAATGCGCGCCTCCTCCGGCGGGATAGCCGGCGCCGAATAATTGCGGCGCCTGCCATATCGCTTCGATGCCCTCGACGGTTTCGCCGGCGAAATCATGAGAGCGAACAAAGAGCGGATTATTATGCAGCGCCTGGGCGCCGGGCGGCTCGTAGTAGGCATAATTGAGGCCAACAAGAATGTCTCGCAGGAACGGCGCGAGCTGACCGCGCGCCTCCTCCACCTGCTGGCGCGAAACCTTTGCCGACTTGAGCACACCTCCGACGTTGGTCCGCATTTCCAGATCGGTGTGGTGGTTGTTGTATATGGTGGGCGCCCATTCGATTCTCTCGCTGTTGGTGAAGATCGGCTGCGGCATCTGGAACTCGTGCAGCTCATTCGCCAGATACAGCTCATATTCAGCCGGCGATTTGCCGTTTTCCTTGTCGCTCAAGGCGTTGCCCAGGGCAATCAGTGTGTCGAGCGAAACCAAACGCTGGCCGTCGAGTACCGAGCGAATTCGATTGGCCAGTTCACGGTGAACACTTTTTCCTTCCGGCGTAGTTTGGCGCGGACCGGCGAGCAGATCGACAATTCCATCCTGCGTAATGTCACTGCTGCCGGTCGCGGAGTGGAATAGCTGGCTCAAAGACTTTCGACCGGCCTCGTAGACTTCGCTCGACGAGTGCACTGCGCCGAACGGCTTAATCAGAGCTTGCCAGGAATCATCGAGTTGAGAACTGGCAATCTCCTGTTGGCGGGCGAGAATCTGCCAGATTCCAATGTTGGCTTGAATGATCCCGAAAGCATCGCCACGAACCGGATGGTGAAGCTTGCCCAAGCGATCGGCGGTTTCGAGGAAAAGCAGGATGGAGCCATCACTCAGCTCCGGAAATTCCGAGAAGATCCGGTACTGATCGCTGAAGCCGGCGAACTTCAGACACATCGTCCGAACGGTTTCCGGAGTGAGGCCGGGACTCCGCCTGCCGTCGAGTTCGCTGAGCGCCAAATATGCCTGCAGAGGCCCGGACTCCCAAGTATCGCGGGACATGGCGAACATGGCTTCCATAAGGTCTTCCGAGTTCTTGACCTTGCGCTTCTCTCGCTCGCGCATCTCACGGGATGGCTCTCTCCAGCGAGGCAACAGCTCTCCCCAGACTTCGATTCCGCCTGGAACCAATGGTTCGCCGCTGGCTCCGAACTGAGTTCGGCTCACCAGCAGGAGCAACCACGGAGCCGGCCGAAAGACGCCGGCGGTGGCCCCGGGCCGTTGAGAAGCAGACCGCAAGGCCGCATAGAACCGCCTTAGCCGCTGAGGTTTGGTGAAATAGGCCTGCTGCTTGCCGTTCACGCTCGAAAGCACGTCAAAATACGCAGCCAGCCAGCTGTCGTCCTTGGACATCAATGAGGGAATGAACTCGGCCGGCGCAGTCGGGCTTGCACCCACCAACCCTGCCCACGCGGATTCCGCCTGTGCTCCACCCGGCACCAGGACGCGGCCGTGGCGGATGCAAAGATGCGTGCCGTAGAAATCAAGCGCGGCGCCATAAGCAAGCAGTTTGGGAATTGCCAAGGTACGCCGAAGGTAAGAAACAGTCTCGGGATCCATTTTCGAGAGCGCCCAATAAAGGCGAGCCGCGGAGCGATCGACCAAGATCGCATCGACCAAATCCCGGGTGTCCGGCCGGTGATTCCTTCGCCCGGATCCGTTCCATTCATTTTGACTGAATAATGCGGGGACCGGTGTGGGCGCAAAGGAATATTCGAACGGTTTGCCGCCTTGCAGGCTTTGCTCAAGTTCGGTGAGCGGGAATCCAGAGTCGATGGTGAGGAAAGCCCTTTCTGCGTTTGCGGTCAGCAACGCGGAATTGGGCTTGCCGCAATCCGACGTCGTGCGGTAACCGAGAATCTGCAGAAGCGGCGTTGCATCAGCGCAGCCGGTAACGCGAATTACGCCGGCGCTTCCGGCCAAGGCCTGCAACTCCCGTGCCTGCGAGAAATAGCGCGTCAGCAGAATGAGGAACTCGCTCTGCCGGTTGCCGCCTTGATATCCGATGGTCGATACATTCCAAGCAAGCAGGGGAAGAATCTCTTGCGGGGAAATCTCCTGGCTGATGCCCGCCATGCGGAGGAAAGAGCGCAACGGACCTGGAATCTGGAATTCCGCAGTGAGTGAAGATGGTCCGGGGTCGGAGGCGGAAATCGAAGCTGCTTCGGCACCAGGTTCACTGTTGCCATGGGCAGCGCAGACGGGTAAAGC
>JASHRB010000382.1 GCA_030037575.1 Candidatus Sulfotelmatobacter sp.
GGCGACCAGCGGGCTTTGTTGTTCGACACCGGCATGGGAATCGGCGACCTCAAGAAAGCCATCGCCCAGTTGACCAAGCTGCCGATCGCCGTGTTGAACTCGCACACTCACAACGATCATGTCGGCGACAATTGGGAATTCTCCACGATCTACGGAATGGATACGGACTTTACGCGGCAGAATGCGCGGGGTTCGCGGCTGGACGCGCAGGCGGAAATCACGCCCGGACAGGTTTGTGGCGTGCTGCCCAAGGGATTTGACGCCAAAGCCTACGCGACCCGGCCCTGGAAGATCACGGCTTACGCTCATGACGGCGACCGCTTCGATCTCGGCGGCCGCACGCTGGAGGTCATCGCAACCCCCGGACACACGCCTGACGCCATCTGTCTGCTGGATCGCGCCAACGGGCTGCTTTTTACCGGTGACACCTACTACCCCGCGCCCATTTGGCTCTTCCGGCCCGAGACCGATCTCGATGCCTACGCCGTTTCCATACGTCGCTTGGCTGCGCTTGCGCCTCAGGTTAAGGTGGTCTTAGGCGCTCACAATATTCCCGTTGCATCACCCACGCTACTTCCACGACTGGTGGCCGCGTTCCATGCGGTGCGCGCAGGGAAAGTCCAGCCGGCGCCCCACTCGCCCGGAAAAGTGCTCTATCGGGTGGACGATATTTCCTTTCTCCTGCGCGCACCGGCTGCGCATTAATGGCGAAGACCAGCGCCACCGGTGTTCGCGGCGGCTCATGCGGTCAGCGCTTTGCCCCGCTCTTCGATGATCGCCCTTAGTTCTGAGAGCTACCGAGGCCCGACGTTTTTGGGGTGGGTGGTCGGCTAGATGGCTTTCCCAAAAGACCGGTCGTCACGGGTGGGCAGAAGCAGCCATGCTGCCCCGGGCTGTTTCCGCAGTCCGGATAGCGGCCTCACCGTCACCTGCGCTGCCATCCCGAGCGGCGATGGGCCACGCGCGCGCGCGGTCGGCAGATTTTCCCCCTCCAGCCAAACAGGGGCTCATGTGGGATGCCCGGCGGAACCCGCAAAAAAAAGGCCAGGAATCACTCCTGGCCGTAAACTCGAGCAATTTCTTCTGGGCTTTCATTTCGGGAAATTGAACGCGTCAAATAGGTCATCAAGCGCCGGCCCGTTCAGGGGAACGTAGGGATTGGCGGGTGACGCGATCGGATTGGGGAAATTATCCCGGCTGCGAGAGGTGATGGTGCCGATCCTCCAGTTCCTCTCGATGAATTTGTCAATCGACACATGGTCCCCATACCCGTGTGTGACGATCCCCCCCGTCGAATACGGGGAAACGATCAGCAGCGGGATGCGCGTACCATCGCCGAAAAAGTCAAGCGGCTGAATGTAACCCGAATCATAGTAGCCGCCACCTTCGTCAAAAGTGATGAAGATCGCGGTACTCTGCCAATAGGGAGAGGCCTGAACCATGTCTACGATCTTTTTGGTGAACAACTCGAACAGATCAAGCTTTGACGATGAGGGATGGCCATCGACGTAGCCGCTCGGCTTGACGAAGGAAACCGCAGGCAACGTCCCGTTGGAGATATCCGCATAGAGGTTAACCGTGTCCTGCATATGGGCTGCCACTTGCGCTGGGTTCGACATGATCGACGTGTCGTACTGGAAGGGGTTGCAGATATTGCAATATTCGTCAGCGTTTTTTCCGTTGACTCCATAGTTCAGCTGATAGGGATCGGGGACGTAGTTGTTCCATTGATCCCCATAATACTTCCACGAAACATTCTGAGAGTTGAGGTCGTCGCCGATGCTCGGCGTCGAAGAGGGTGGGATCGTAAACGGAGTATTGGACGGATTCTGGTTAGTATATGCATTCTGTCCGTTGCCGAACCATCCAGGATTGTAATTGTTCAACAGGTAATAGTGGCCGGGCTCGCAACGCGGGTCGATATCGAGCGATGCCAGGTAATTCAAGACCGGGCCGACGCCGGGCTGGGATGGATCAGAGCAATTGCTGTAGGATCCTCCGCCATAAACGGGGGAAACGGTATAAGGAGGCGGGTATCCGGAGTTGTAGCTCTCGCCATAGCCGTCTTCCGCGTACCAGTTGTTGGTGCCGGGCGCCGGGTTCGGATCTTCAACTTCGTTGACGGTTCCCTCGTCTGGATTTTTCCCCCCGTCATAAGGCTTGGTGTAGACCAATGTGTTTTCCGGCGGCTCGGCAGGATTTCCCCGGCTGTCGCTGAACCAGATTGCGTCGGCGTGGCCCAGCATGATGTGATTTGCTCCCGTACCTCCAATGACGGACTGGTGGAAGTTGTCGCTCAGAGTGTAGGTGTCGGCGAGGCTTTTGAAATAAGGAACGTCACCTTGCTGCACGTTGTAGAACGCAAGCGCGGTCGATCCTTCGCCGGTGGTTTGCGCGTCAGGAATGTTGGGCAGATAGTTGGTTGTAAAGCAGGGGAGCTGACCGTTATCGGCAGAGCAGAGCGGCGGCTGAGTCGTGCCATTCGTGCCTGCGCCCACCGTAGTCTCCACCCAGGAAAACAGATGGGACGTGCAACCGGACGGATTGTCCCGGTTCGCACTGTTCAGGCTGCAATTCATCTGCTGCCACATCTGGTAGAAACGATGCACCGGGCTCTGGGCATAATCGTTGTAGGTAAATGTGCTGCCGTTGGTGATCTGGAATGGCCCAGCGGGTAACGACGTCACGTTTGTGATGCGTGTATCCGGGGTATAATTTGTTAGTCCCGTCCCGCCGCTGACCAGAGGAAAATAGGCGCCTGCCGGTAAACCGTCTTCCGAAATTTCAGCGCACTGGAGGGCCGAAATCGGCGGGTTGGTGTCGCAGGGATTGCTGCCCGAAAAATATCCGTGCAGGCCGCTGGGGCCGCCGACCAGTGGCGCCGGAAGCACGCTGTTGGGGAATGGCTGCTGCGGTGGATCCAAAAGAAAGCTGTCGGTATCGGTAGCGGCCGTTTGCTCGGCCTTACTGAAATTCGGCCCGGGCTGTGCCGCGTGGTTGGCGTCCAGCTTGATAATACCCTCCGAAAGCAAGTTATTAATGGTTTGTCCCCTTTTCGGTAGGTAGGTGGCGAAGACGTGGTCGAAGCTCCGGTTTTCGCCGATGATCACGATGACGTGCTGGATCGGCGAGGCGGTATCCGCATCCCTCGATGCGAGTGGTTTGGAAGCCGCGTTGACGTAGGTAGCACCGACGGTGAACTGGAGGACGGCAAGACTAGCCAGTCCGAAGCGCACGTAATGCATTGTTTTTGATGCCACAGCTGTGAATCTCATTTCTTCTCCTTTGCTCATGCTGGTTAGGTTGCAAGTTCAAAACACAGGTTTCGAAGATTTGAGCAAACTCCCGCTAAGGCTGGTTTGATTGTGCTCGAGGGTTGGTTTTTGAGTGAGAACAACCTCCCTTGCCCGCCGCTCTCACCCGCTCACGGTTCTACGCGAATCATTCCCATCATTCCTCCATCTTCGTGTTCTAAAAGGTGGCAGTGATAAACAAAGTCGCCGATGATGTTTGGGTCGCGAAAATCCATTCGTAGTCTCACGCTCGGATATGCAAGAGCTTTGCCGTCGTAGTAGGGAACGTTGACGGTATCGCGAAGAAACGGCTCGTTCACCGGCCGGCCGCGGTAATCAAGCAGCAGGAAATGCAACTGATGAATATGAAATGCGTGAAGTTCGCTTGAGCGGTTTTCGATGATCCAGTCCTCTACGGTTCCCTGCTTCACCACGACATTCGGAACCCCGGATTTGGGATCGAACGGGGCGGGGGTTTGGCCATCGACGGTAAGGTAAAATTCCGTCGCGCTATTGGGATTGTTCGGCGCAAGCAGTTTTTCCGAAAAATAAAGCCTTCTCGTTCGCACCGGAGCCACGTTTCCCAGCCAGGCTAGCGGCGAAGAGGGAAGCGGTTCGGAGGAGGCCGCCAGTTCCGAAGATGCCTCCGGGGCATCTTTCGAAGCCACGATTGTCGCCAGCGCGCGGTTGGGGTCATTCTCTCCGCCCGGTCCGGTATCGACAGTTTTCGTGACCAGCAGTCCCGCTTCACCTTCGGGTGGCCCCTTGACGATGAATTCCACCCTGGCTCCCGGCGGCATACCAAGGTGAGTTTGCCAATCGACAAAGTCACGGGGCAATCCAACCGCATTGAGCGGCACGCCGTCCATGGCCACAAGCCCCAGCAACTGCGGTTTGTGTTGGAATAGGACCTGCAGATTGAGGTAGGTAATTCCGGATGCATTGACCACACGCCAGAGCTGCTCTTCCTCCGGTCTCATCTCGATTCGAGCCGGCGGATAATCGGGGTAAGGGACAGGCACAAAGTTGATCGAAAGATCCTTTGCCGGCTTGCCGAATCCCGTGCCGGTATTGGCCGCGTCTCCATCGCGATCGAACAACATCTTGGGAATAACGGGCTCTGATTTCGCAGGTGGCGCATTCGGGTTCAACAAGTCCTGATCGCGAATCACCAGCACCCTCTCGGGCAGCCCTGCAACCGCCGTGTCAGCTCGCTCGATTCCTTGCACGATGAGGGCGCCCGACGCCCCGCCCAGGACTTGCTCCTTGGTGAAACCGTGAATATGCGGGTGATACCAATACAACCCGGGAGGCTCGTCTTCAGGGATTCGGAACCGATATTGGAAGGGCGGATCGTTTGGCTGAATTGAGGTGTGCAGGACATCGTCCTGATGGCAGAGGGGAGGGATGGTCAAACCGTGAAAATGCAGGTTGGTCGAATCAGGCGACATGGAGCCGCTGGTGCATGAATCGACTTCCTTCGCATCGGCGTTCATTT
>JASHRB010000383.1 GCA_030037575.1 Candidatus Sulfotelmatobacter sp.
GCGGAGCACTTTGCATGGAGGCATAGTGCTTGTTTTCCACATGCTGTGGAATGATCAGTTCCTTTTCTGCCTCGGTCGCCACGAGTCGAATCGACCTTTCACCAAATTTCCAGCTGTTAGAGTTGCCGACTTAGACGCAGCCTACACCCGGGAATCTGCCCTGCAAAGTTACTGAAGTCATGGAACGGAAGGTGCTAACTGCTTGAAGATCAGGGAATTAGAGGACTTTTACCAGTGTTTCTTAGGCTTATTTTGGAGGCTTCCGGCGCCAAGCTTTTGCCGCGAAAAGATCGCGAAGAGGCGCCGGGTCGGAAGCCTCAAAACTTGGTTACTTCGGTAAAGTTGAAATCGCGAATCTTCATTGCGGGGACGACCATATCGAACGATTCTTCGCCGCTGGTGCGAACCGGAGCGCTCATGGCCTCGACATTCGAGAGCATTTGAATCAGGCTTTCATTGAAACGGAAGTTGCGCACGCCGTGGTGGATACGGCCGTGCTCGATGAGAAAGGTTCCATCGCGCGTCATGCCGGTGACGATTTTTTCGTAAGGATCGACTTCGCGGATGTACCACAGGCGCGTGATCAGCACGCCGCGTTCGGTCGAGGCAATCATCTGCGGGAGGGTTTGCGGATCGCGCGGCGGAGTAAAAACGATGTTGAGCGGCATTTCGCCGACTTCGTTCGGAAGAGGAAAGCCGTGGCCCGTGGCCGCGATGGGACCGACCTTATCCTTTTGCTGCGAGTGCTTCATGCGTTCTGCCGTGGCCCGCGCGTAGACGACTCGCTTTACGATTCCATTTTCCACCAGCGCGATGCGCATGCGGCTCATACCTTCTCCATCGAACGGCGAGCCCGATTGCAGGGGATGGGAAACGTCGTCCCAGATCGTGATGTTGTCGCCGAAAAGTTTGGTGCCGATGCGGTCTGTGAGAAAAGACCGTTGATCGAGGATGGCCATGCCCGAGTAGTCCCAGAACATGAATCCGACGATATCGAGCGCGGCCGAGGGTTCGAGGATGACGGTGTATTTTCCCGCAGCCATTTCTTTTGGATGTGCGGCGTCGATGGCTTTTTGCCCGGCGATTTCGGCGAGGTGAAGCGGATCGAGGTTCGCGATGTCGGGCGAATTGGATTTTTGCCAGCCGGAGGAATCGCCGCCGATCATTGTGATGGAGACTTCGGCGGAAGTTTGCGCGTGCCAGCGCTGGAGTCCGCGAGAATTGAAAATGCCTTCGACCGCTTCACAGCTGGAAAAAATTCCGGCGGCGGTGAGACGGTGTTTTTGCGCGACCCCCACGATCTTGCTCACGCCGTCGGCGCGAAGCTGCGGCGTAAGAGCTGCGGTTTGTTCAAAGTGGCGCAAGGGAAATTGCGCGGTGGGCGCGTTTACTGCGACAGCGGGGACGCCGACTTTGCCGGGATTGATTTCCGCTTCGCGCGAACCTGGAGTCGGCAGCAGATCAGGATCGGGATGCTGTACTTTGGCCAGACTTTCGGATGATTCGACCACGCGGCGCAGGCCGTCATCATCAAACTTGTTCGTGGTCGCCCGCGCCGTGCGCTTTCCGAAAACAGTTCGAACCGAGACGACGTGATTTTCTTCTTCGACGTTCTGATGAATCGTGTTGTTGGCAAATCGGGTGAGAGCAAAACGCCCCCCGGAGAAATGGACCTCGATCTCATCGGCAGAGGAGAGTTTCTGGATGCGATCGAAGATAGAAACAGCCTGGTCTTGGGTCAGCATTCCGTCAGCATTTTGCCTTCAGCATTTGGCACGAAACAATGAGCCGCGGCGCGATCAGCGTCGATTTTCTGCAGCGGAGAAATCAGCGCCCTGCGAAGTTCCCCCGGTTCTCTCGACGCGGTTTTATAGACATCTCCAAGAGAAATCCCCAGTCTCCGGGCGGTCACAAGTGATCATCCCATCGGGCTCGGCCGATGGGAGGCGATTTGCGAATGAAGCTGCAATTGCTTGTTGCCGCGCTTCCCACAACCTTCTGCGAAATTTACTGCGATCGGGATAGCGCACCGACCATCTGGCCGCTCCATCCTCACAGTTCGTCGTTCGGGAACTGAGCAGTGACGGTGCAGACCCTTAACCTGAGGCTGTGCGCTTTCTCTCCAACTCCTGAAGTTCCTGAAATCTTTCCTGGTGGCGCTCCGCACCAGGACTAAACGCCAACTGTTCCGTGTCAAATACTCGCCTTCGTGCACCTGTGTAACTTCGTCACATGCTGCGATAGGCGCTCCCCACTTTCACTCCGCGAAAGCGCGAGGGTGCGGCGCCATGGCCTGTTCCCATGACTTGCTGCGGTTGTCCTTTACCGCAATTGGGAGTTCCCCACAGGGTCCAGGCGTCGCGCGAGCAGATAGCGTCGAGCGAGTTCCAGAACTCCGTGGTGATACCGGAATAGGAAGGATTTTTCAGCATGCGCCCGCGCTTGCCGTGGTTGATCTCCCAGCCAATTTCGCAGCCGAATTGAAAGTTGTAACGCTTGTCGTCGATCGACCATGACCGGTTGGTCTGCATCAGGATTCCATGATCGGTCGCCGCGATGAGCTGCTCCAGCGTTAGCGGTTTTTCGCCGGGCAACAAACTGATGTTGGTCATGCGGATCATGGGCAATCGGTTCCAGCTTTCCGCGCGCAGCGTTCCCCCGGAGCGAGTGGCGCCGATCGCGGGCGCGGTTTCCCGCGAACTGAGATAACCGGTGAACAATCCATTCGTGATGATCGGGGTGCGCTGCGCCGGAACGCCTTCATCGTCGAAGCCGAACGTGCCGAGCCCGGGACCGTGCTCCTGGCGGGCATCCGCGACCACGTTCACCATCTCGCTGCCGTATTTCAGCCGGCCTAGCTTGTCCAGGGTGAGAAAAGACGTGCCGGCGAAATTTGCCTCCATGCCGAGCACGCGGTCGAGTTCAATCGGATGCCCGATCGATTCATGAATCTGCAAGCCGAGCTGAGAGCTGTCAAGAATGATGTCGAACCTGCCCTCGGGACATTGATGGGCATGGTGCAGCGCAACCGCCTGTTCGGCGATGCGGCGCGCGTTCTCGACCAGCTGCAGTTCATCGACCAGTTCGTAGCCTTTGTTTTGCCACTGCCCGCCGTAAGAATTTGGATACGAACGCTTCTGAATTTCATTGCCCGCGAAGGCATAGGCACAATATCCCGCGCCGGCAGAATATTTTGTCTGATGGATGTTCGAACCCTCGGACGAAATAAACCATTGCTCTTCGCGGTTGAAGTTGAGATTGGCTTCGGCGAGCGTGATTCCGGCAACGGCGCGCAATTCGCGATCGATCTTCAGCAGGAGCGCAATATTGTGCTCGACCGAAATCGTGAAGGGATCGATCTGGTGCGGCGTAGTCCATTCCGCCGTTCGCGGCGGTTCCGGCGCGAGCTGAACGTCTCGCTGCTTCACGTGCGCCGAGGCGCGAGCGATTTCCACCGCACGAGCCGCCGCCGCTTCCGCTCCCCCACGCGATAAATCTTCGGATGCCGCAAATCCCCACGCGCCATCGGCAATCACGCGCACACCGTAGCCCAGCGACTCGGAATCCGACGCGCTGCCCACCTTGCCATTTTTGGTGGCGAGTGCGCGGCTGCGCTGGCTCACGATGCGGGTGTCGGCGTAGGTTGCGCCGCGCACAGTGGCCACGTCGAGGGCCCAGTTGGCGAGATCTTTCATGCGGAAAAATCAATTTACCATGGAGACCCGAGCCGCGGGGAGACGGCAAAGCTACGGGGTGGCGTGCGCGGCGCTCAACGCCTTCTTCACCGCCAATAATTCTTTCAACAAGTCGCGCAGCTTTGTCGATGCGAGCGCGTTGGCCCCGTCCGATTTTGCCGCTTTGGGATTGTCGTGAACTTCGAGGAAAATTCCGTCCACTCCGGCTGCCACCGCCGCGCGTGCCAGCAGCGGAATGAATTCCGGCTGGCCGCCGCTGACGGCGTTCGCTCCCTCCGCCGATGCCGAGGGCAATTGCACCGAATGCGTCGCGTCGAAGACCACGGGCGCGAATTTGCGCATGATGGCGAGGGCGCGCATATCGACCACGAGATTGTTGTAGCCGAAGCTGCTGCCGCGCTCGGTGAAGAACACTTGCGAGTTTCCGGCTTCACGGCATTTCTCGAGCGCAGGACGCATGTCCCAGGGAGAAACGAATTGCCCTTTTTTGATGTTTACCGGTTTGCCGCTCAAGGCCGCGGCTACGACCAGGTCCGTTTGACGGCAAAGAAACGCGGGAATCTGCAGCACATCGACGACTTGGGCGACCTTGGCCACGTCTGCCGACTCATGAACGTCGGTAAGCACCGGAATGCTGATTTCGTTCTTTATTTTTTTCAGAATTCGTAGTCCCTCGTTAATCCCCGGCCCGCGGAAGCTGCGAATCGAAGTTCGATTGGCTTTGTCGTAACTGGCTTTGAAGATAAAAGGAAAATTCAGCGATCGGGTCACGCCCTTGATGATCTCGGCCATGCGAATGGCGTGTTCTTCGCTTTCGATCACGCACGGGCCGGCGATCAAGAAAAGATCGCCGGAGCCGATGCGAACGTTATCGATCTGGAAAGAGGAAATCAAAATAAAGCCATTTACCGCCGAGAGCGCAGAGGAAGAACCGCAAGACTGATTTCTCCCGGCGGGCTCGGGCGGTTTCCGCGCTGCGATCGCCTATCTTTGCCCTACTTTTTCCGGCCGGTGAAACATCTCGACCTCCACCGTCTCTTTCTGGGAGCGCCGCTTGGCGCCGTGCGCGTAGGCCGCTGCGATAAAGGTGCTGAATAAAGGATGCGGCTCGAGCGGTTTGGATTTGAACTCGGGATGGAACTGGCAGCCGATGAAATGTGGATGATCGGGCAACTCGACCATTTCGACGTAGGTTCCATCGGGCGTCGAACCGGAAATCCGCAATCCCCCGGCGACGAGCGGCTCTTCATATTCGCGATTGAATTCGTAGCGATGGCGATGTCGCTCGCTGATTTCGAGCTTGCCGTAGATTTTGTGCGCCAGCGTTCCCGGCTCGATTTTGCAAGTCCATGCACCCAGGCGCATGGTTCCGCCCAGCTCCTCCACGCCGCGCAACTCGCGCAATTTATAAATCACGCGATGCGGCGTGGCCTGGTCGAACTCGCTCGAATTCGCGTCGACCAATCCGACGACATTGCGGGCAAACTCGACACACGCCGTTTGCATTCCCAGGCAAATTCCAAAGTAAGGAACTTCGTTTTCCCGCGCGTAACCAATGGCGATCAGCATGCCTTCGATGCCGCGCTTGCCAAAGCCGCCGGGAACCAGAATTCCGTCGTACCCTTCGAGTTGCGATTCAACGCTACTCGAGTCGGCGCCTTCCAATCCCTCGGCCTCGATCCAATTCAACTGCAATTTCAAATTGTGAGCGAGCGCCCCATGAACCAGCGCTTCTTTCAGCGACTTGTAAGAATCCTCATACTCCACATACTTGCCGACAATTCCAATGGTGACTGTGTCCTTCGGGTTGTAGACGCGGTGCACAATGTCTTCCCATTTGGAAAGGTCGCGGTCCTGCGCTTCGATGCGCAGATATTTCAGCGCCAGCGTGTCCACGCCTTCCTTGGCAAACACCAGCGGCACTTCGTAAATACATCCCACGTCTTTGGCAGTGATTACGCCCTCTTCCTGCAGGTTGCAGAAGAGGGCGATCTTCGACTTGATCTCCTTGCCCAGGAAGCGGTCGGTGCGGCAAAGAAGAATGTCGGGCTGAATTCCGATGCTTAGCAGTTCTTTGACCGAGTGTTGCGTGGGCTTGGTTTTCAACTCCTGCGCCGCGGCAATAAATGGAACCAGCGTCACGTGAACAAAAAGCGTGTCATCGCGCCCAAGTTCCTGCCGCATCTGGCGAATGGCTTCCATGAACGGAAGCGATTCGATGTCGCCGACGGTGCCGCCGATCTCGACGATCGCAACGTCGACATCCTGCGCCACTTTTTTCATCGTGGCTTTGATTTCGTTGGTGACGTGGGGGATCACCTGCACCGTCTTGCCGAGATAATCGCCGCGCCGCTCTTTGGCGATGATCTGCTCGTACAGGCGCCCAGTGGTCCAGTTGTTGTCGCGGGAAAGCTTGGCGTGGGTGAAGCGCTCGTAGTGGCCGAGATCGAGATCGGTTTCGGCACCGTCGTCGGTCACGAAAACTTCACCGTGCTGAAAGGGCGACATGGTCCCCGGATCGACGTTCAGGTAGGGATCGAACTTCATGATGTTGACTTTCAATCCGCGGCTTTCGAGCAGGCATCCGATCGAGGCCGCCGCCAGTCCCTTGCCGAGAGAAGACACAACTCCGCCGGTCACAAAGATGTACTTCGCTGGCATCTCTTCCTCGCTCTAAATTGTGTTGGAGAATTTGTGCAGGTGGGGTGCACGATCAATTATGGCAGAAATGTCTGTGGAAAGAAACGGCGGAATGGCTACCGCCTATTTTTCTTTTGGCTGTTCTCTTTGCGCCGCATCCTGTCTTTGCGCCGCATCCTGGCCATCCACTCGCGCGAATACATGGTGCCGCGGCACCGGGGCGAGCCACAATGGCAGGGGGCAGGAGCTTCATCGTCGTATAAATTGTAGTCCCAGACCAATTCCTCTCCGGCGGCGATGTCGCGCAGCGCGAAAATCC
>JASHRB010000384.1 GCA_030037575.1 Candidatus Sulfotelmatobacter sp.
AAAACTCGGGATTTTGTACCAGCCTTTAGCTAAGCTAGCCAATGCGCTGCACCTCGGCCAACTTTCGGCTGGCAAAGTCGCTTTTTGCGAAACCATTAAACTTATCGCTGCCTGCTGCTTATCGGGCCGAGCCTGGGTTGGCCCCCTGTACGGGACTATTTCCTCAGCCCACCGAATGGAATCGGCGATTGCACGGATCGTCGCGGGCACTCGCCTGCCGGGTTCGTACTGCGCCCGCTTGCGACCCTATTCCAGCGGATTTCCCCGCATCAATAACCCATGTGGTGCAAACCTGCCACTCCGGCCGCTGCCGCGAGGCAGTAGATTCCGAAAAGATACCAGCGTCCCCGCTCAAGCCATCGGCTAAGCCACCTCAGCGCAAGAAGACCGGCAAAAAATGCAAGAACTGCGCCCACCACGCTCGGAAACGCGGCGGCAGCCAAGTCGGCGGTTCGAGGGGCCTGCAATGAATGGATCAAGCGCATCGCTTCACGGAAGACAACCGGAGGAGTTAGGGCCACAGCCAGAGCGAAGCTGAACGTCTCCGCCCGCGCCTTTGCCACCCCGGCCAGCATTCCCGCAGAGATGGTTGCACCCGAACGGGAAAAACCACGAAAGGGCAGGCAGAGTCCCTGTACCGCGCCGATCAGACCAGCTTGTCGTGTATTTAGATCGTTTGCGTCGGCCAGATTTCTTGCGGGATTCCGCTTCTCCACAATGCCCGCGATCAAGATCAGCACGCCGCCGGCAGCAAGCGCCGGTGCAATGAGTTCGAGGTGGCTGAAAAGCTCCTCGATCTCAGCCTGGGGTGCATCTCGAAGAACTGTCTTTTCGATGATCTTGATGATTACTTCGCCCACGGCTCCTGTAAGCGCCGTCGCCCACATGAGCAGTCCGGCAAACTTCTTGAAAGCGGCATAATTCTGGAAGTATGTGCCCCGCCACCGGGGCCAGAAGTACGCGATTACGGCCAGCATCGTACCCGTGTGGAGCATGACCAAAAGCAGAGTCATGGACGGCGACGAGGGATCGAGACCCATGAGTTTCTCAGCGACAATCACGTGAGCAGAACTCGATACCGGCAGCAATTCGGCCAATCCTTGCAGGATTGCCAGGACGATGACATCAAGCAGAGACATCTGCCGATTCTAAACTGCCACCCAAACATGCGAAGTGGTTTCGTTGAATGATGTGGCTCTCGGTTGTGCCATCTCCTAAGGAAACCGAGCCGATCAATTACGATCCCTTGCGAGGGAAATTCAGGGCAAATCTGGCGGGGCTGGCAGGCCTTTGGTCGAGGGGTGGAACTGAGGGCAGAGAGAACGAGTCTGGCAGTTCGGCTTGGGCACGTCGATGCGGGCTCTTTCGGCGCTTGGCCGGTTGAGCGGCAGCAGTTCCAAAACCATGCGCTTGGCGCTCGGCAGCGGATCAGTTTGGCGCAAAAGCCGCGATGAGCAAAACCAAAGGGCGAGCGCCGAAACCCAAACGCACCATTTCAGCAGCCGGGAGCAAGAGAAGCGCGGCGGCCCCTCGTGCCCGGTGGGGTGACCGTTGCCGATCGCCGTAGAGCGTTGTCGTGTGAGACATGAGCGGATCGAGGATAAATACCTCACGGAATGGAATCCTCGGCTTGGCTTTACTCACCTGCTCAACGGCATCTGCCCATTCGTCATCAAGTATGAGGGAATTTGTAATGCAATTAACAATCAGCACGGTCGCAGGGGGATACGGCTTGTTACCCTTTGCGCAGAGCCTCGCAAGTATCTGCAAAGCGAGATCCTTCGCGTTCTCGCCTCCACTAAGACATCTGGCTTGGAAACGATCTCTTTTCCTTCTCGACGGATTCCTTTTACCCCGAAGCTGCCGCCACTTTGATCCAGTAGTTGACGCCTTAGGTGGTCGTTCTGATGAACCGATGTGGTGACCTCTATGAACACCTTCCTCGGCACGCCGCCGTGCTTAACGAGCGAGCCGGAGGACCACAGGATGGCATCGTGCTGTTGCGACCCGCTCAGCCATCGGACCTTGATCCGTCTCCCCGCTTGGTAACGCGCCTGGATGTATCGAGCTAAGGGAAGCAACTCTTCGATAAGGCGTTTATCGGTTTTCGATTGACGCAGTCTTAGTCGGCTCTTTCCGTCCGATTCTCGGCTGATCAGATCGAGAAGGTCGTACACCTTGCGGCAGAAATCAAGACCATCCAGAAGATGCCCATCAACCGCCGAGAAATCGACGTGCGCAGCTTTCGCCATGACCTTTCCAGTCTGTGCTTCCAACTCAGTCTATGACATGAATCAGCTTCACTTCGCCCTCGGCTAGAACACGCAATCCAAATGGACCTTTATCTGGACTCTTCCGTCAGTTGTAATGGAATCCATTACGGTGTAATATTAGTGCATGACTACTGCTGCTGCAAGGAAATCGAAGGTCTACACCATCAGCCTGCCGCCCGAACTCGCGCAAAGGGCCGAGGCGCTGGCTCAGCGGGACAGCCGCACCATGAGCGAGCTGTTCCGTGAAGCCTTCCGTACCTACTCCGCACAGCAGGCGCGAAGGACGCTGGATGAGCTGGGCGAGTATGCGGCAGGCCGCAACCCGAAGGGCTATACCGAGGCTGATGTGCCCAGGTTCATCAAAGAAGTGCGTGCCGAGAAGCCGCGCCGCCGCCGGGTACGGTCTAACGGGTGATCGTCGTCATCGACACGAGCGTCTGGATTTCCGCGCTTCAGTTTGCGAAACGTCGCGGCCCGCCGACGCTGGCGCTCGAAAGAGCGATGAGCGAAGATGTGATTGCTACCTGCGATGAGATTGACGCGGAGATCGTGCGCGTTCTGACGGAAAAGGTCTTGTGGGAACAACACCGGGTGATATCGGCGCTACAAACGATTCTGGCGCGTGGCATCCGTGTCAAGATTCGAGGCACAGTAAAGGAATGCCGTGATCCCGGCGACGATATGTTTCTGGAGTGCGCCGCCCTTGCGAA
>JASHRB010000385.1 GCA_030037575.1 Candidatus Sulfotelmatobacter sp.
TTGCTGAATTTCTCCGGAAATGGCATTTGCCTCGCGCTGGACACGCCCAATACGCCGTCCGCGGTAGATTTCTTCGCGCGGTTGGACGAGATCACGGTGGACTTGGGTGGCATTGCTAACATCTCGAAGGATGGCCGTCTCAGCGCTACCACTGTTCGCGCTATGTACGGCGATCGCTATGAAAAGTTTCGCACTGCATTGCGTGACTATGATCCCCAGCGACACTTCCAGTCCGAACTTCGCAGGCGGCTTGATTTCTAACAGGGCAACGACGGCGCGGTCCTGCGTGGTTGTGGGGGGAAGCAGCGGGGTCGGGCGCGCCTTGGTTAGCCAATTGTCTGCCTGCGGAGATGCGGTATTGGCAGTCGCGCGTGACCGAAGAGATCTGGCTGCTTTGCAAAGTGATTGTTTAATCCGTCAGGATGCACACGTCCGAATCGTAGAGGCCGATTTGGCGGCCTCCGATTTTGATGTCGCCGCATTCGTTAAGCGTTGTGTCGATGACCTCGGCCATGTTACCCACGTCTTTATGCCGCTGGGCCTAATCGATGCGGATGACTGCGGTCTGCCGTCGTCCGAAGTGCTGCAATCATTGACGGTGGTCAACTACCTTCGCCCTGCTCAACTCCTGAGCGCCTTCTGCCAGTATTTCTCGACGATCAGCCACGGTAATGCCATGGTTTTTACCAGCATAGCTACCGATGCTCCACGGGGCAGAAATGCAGCTTACGCGTCGGCCAAGAAGGCGCTTGAGTTTTATTGTCGCGCCCTTCAGCACCATTTTGCCGACACTAAAATTTCGATACAGATCTGCGCCCTTGGCTATGTTGATACCACCATGAGCTTTGGCGCCAAGCTGCTGTTGCCCGCGGCGGGTCCGGAGGAAGTGGCTCAATTCGCGCTGCGCTTTTGTCGAACCGGTACACGCTTTTCCTACTTCCCCCGCTTTTGGTTACCAATTATCATGCTACTCAAGGCACTTCCATGGTCGCTATACAAGAAGCTGCGTTTTTAGACACACCCCAGAAATTTGTGCC
Source organism: Candidatus Sulfotelmatobacter sp. (assembly GCA_030037575.1). Taxonomy (GTDB): domain Bacteria; phylum Acidobacteriota; class Terriglobia; order Terriglobales; family Acidobacteriaceae; genus Sulfotelmatobacter. The sequence continues at coordinate 1,038 of JASHRB010000385.1, forward strand.
CGAACCAGCTCCCGAAAGACCCAGGGTGAGCGTGTTCTTCCCGGTATACAACGACGAGCGCACCGTGGAGCGCGTTGCCCTCAAATCCCTCGATGTCTTGTCTCGCGTGGCTCGAGAATACGAGGTCGTCATCGTCGATGATGCGACCCCGTGCCGCGCCGGCGAAATCGCAGACGCTTTGGCCGCCAAGGATCCCCGCATTAAAGTGATCCATCACTCCAAGAATCTTGGCTATGGCGCGGCTATCCGGACCGGTCTCGCCAACGTTCGCTACGAGTGGGTCTGCTTTACTGACGGCGACGACGAATACGATATCTATGACCTCGAGAAACTGATTCGCCTCCGCCACCGCTACGATCTGATCATCACTTTTCGTTATGCCAAGCTCTATTCCACCTTTCGAATCTTTGTATCCTGGGTCTACAATCGTTCGCTCCGCACGCTTTTCAAGAGTCGGTTCCGTGATATTAGTACCGGCCTCCGTCTGATCCGGCGCGACCTGGTCAACGAGCTTGACCTTATGTCGAGCAGCCCATTCATTGGTGCTGAGATCGCCATCAAGACAATGCTGAAAGGTTTCCCGGTCGGAGAGGTTGGAATTCAGACATTCCCGCGGGAATTCGGTCACGGATCTGCCACATCTTGGCGCAATATCATAGCTACCGTCCGGGATATGATCTCGTGTTATCGTACGATTTTTTCCCCCGGATACGATCCTCCCGCCTACAGAGAACAGCACCGCGGTTCGACTGCGACCTTAACCCGCAGCAGGAATCCACAGTCCAGCGGTCGCCTCGATCCGCCCTGACTTCGGCTTATTATAGCTACACCATCACTAAAGTCGTATTTGTTTAGCGTGATGCTCCCGGTCTCGTGGTTGTTACTTGTTTCCAGCGGGCCAGCGGCTATGCTGGAGCGTGCCGCCAGAAACCGACGCCGAAAAGATTACTCGGTTAGAACGCAAGATTGAGGAGCTACAGGCAGAGAATGAGCGGCTGCGGCGGGCCTTAGACCGAAGTTCACCCAGTAAGAAAGACCAAATCCGCAGTTAAGCTCTTGAAAAGGAGCGCATTGTACCCAGTATCGTTTTATATGTGCACCCATGTAATGAATGATCGTGCCGACACGGTAAACAAACACGTTAGGCATTCGTGTGCTGGAGTTTAGCGCCGAGTCTCAGGGTCAATCCTATGCCCCCTCGGATAACCCAATAAAGCTATAGACGGCAAGCCTCGGATAGGATCATGGTTGGCATTTAAGCCAACAGGTAGCTTGCGTGGTTTCGGAACCAAATGGCGTCTAGCGCCACCCTTTCATGAAACCGTGAATTGGGACACGCAACTAGGGTTGGCATCGCCGCTGGAATGCGCGGCGAGCCAAAACGGAAAAATCAAAGGCCCCTCTTATAAGGACGCGCGGCTGGATGCAAACCACACAGTCTACGCCTCCCGCGAGGGGAAGGAGAAGAATTTTTCTCTTGACATCCTCTTTCATAGGATGAGTGAATCGGGATCTACAACCAAACACGCGACCAGGGTCAGTCCCACATGTCGCGGTCAGAGTTCGCAGCCAGTAAAGTCCCTTTCGAAAAGACTTCTCATTTGTCGGGATAAGGGCCGTTGCTGTCGGAGTTTCCGCTAGATTCGGCTGGAACTGCTCTAAGATCGAAAATTGCCCCTCCCGTAGCCGTATTGTCA
>JASHRB010000386.1 GCA_030037575.1 Candidatus Sulfotelmatobacter sp.
CTGATCAACGAATTTCGCTTTGGCGTGAATATCATCAGCGACAAGCTGAACAACGAGCCCCCGGTCACAAACACGCAGGTGGGGATCGATTTGCCGACGGCCACGGGCGTAAATGGGCAGGCTGGCGATCCCAATATCTACCGGCTGCAATTTGATACTTGGGCCTTCGGCGCCTATCCCACGCAGCTGCAATCGGCGCTGTCGGATAACTACACCTGGCTCGACACCCTGAGCTGGACGAAGGGCGCGCACCAGCTCCGGCTGGGCGGCGAATTCGATCGTGTCGCAATGCGGCGAAGCCTCCCCATCGCCGACAACGGTTTGATATTTTTCGTTTCCGGCGCAACCGGGCCCTATACCGATTTTCAGAGCTTTCTGGTGGGTTCGCCGCTGTTAGCCGAAGGCGGCGGAGGACTTGGAAACCACGATTACCGTATCCCCGGCTATGCATGGTTTGGGCAAGACGATTACCGGGCCAGCAAGACGCTTACCCTGAATCTCGGTTTTCGCAACGAGTTTCTTGGAGCCCCCTATGACACGCTTTGCCACACCGGCAACACGAATCCCGAACAGGCGAACCTGACCGGACAGCCTTACGTGTATCCGAAGTGCATCTCCAAATTCGGGCTTTCCGGTATCACCGGCACTTTGAATGCTGCCGGGCTGAACAACGAATATGCAACGGTGTGGGAGCCGCGCATCGGTTTGGCGTACGATGTGCTCGGCCGTCACACCACCTCGGTTCGCGGCGGATACGGCATTTACGCGGTGCGCGAGGACTTGGGAGCGGTGGATAATCTGGCCATCGTTCCTCCGACCTATCCATTCCTGGTTGGATTCCTGCCCGGACCGGGCAGCCTGGCAACGCTGTTCGCGCACAGCGCGGCTTTCCCCGATGGTGTTCCTGCACTGGGGGCAAATCCTACCCAGACTTACGTACCGACCGCCGCAATTCTGCAGGGCGTAAGCACGCCCTGCACGCTGGGCAACGGCGCCACCGGAACGGGAACCGAGTGCGGGCCGGCTTTCAGCGGAAATGTGAACGGACTGATTCAGCTCGCCGTCCCCCTGCATTGGGTAGTGGGCACGACCCAGCAGTGGAACTTGACGATTCAGCGCCAGCTCGGACACGACTGGTTTATGGAACTTGGCTACGTGGGAACGAAGGGCACGCGGCTGCGATCCACCTATGACCCGGATCAGGCCACGCTGGCCACGCCGCAGACTCCGGTGACGATTGGCGGCCCCGGCTGCACCCATCTGCAGGCGCAGGGATTGTCCTGCACGGTGGTCGATTCGACGGTGGAAAATGCTTCGACGCGCGCGCCTTATTTGGGCATTGCCCCGGGAGATTTCGAAGAGTTCGCTCCCAACTCCGATTCGCACTACAACGCGCTGCAGGCGACGCTGGCGCACCACTTTACGCGCGGCTTGTATTTCCAGAGCGCCTATACCTGGGCGAAGTCGATCGACGATGTTTCCACGGCTTCGGTCGCATTCCTTACTCGCGTCAATAACCAGACCCTGGCGGCTGACTCGCGCGGACTCTCGGATTTCGACCGGCGTCAGCGCTTTGTGACCAGCGGGGTTTATCAGTTGCCCTTCTTTTCAAACGCCAAGGGGTTGACCCATGGCGCGTTGGGTGGATGGGAAGCGAGCGGCGTGATCACGTTGCAATCCGGCGCGCCGTTTACCGTGTACGATCCGGCAGGCGGGACGGCGTATGCGCTGGCCAGCACACCCTCGTCAACCGCCACCTTTACCCCCGGCTCCAGTTGCGCCAACGCCCCCAGTCACGGCACCGTGGAGCAACGGCTGGCCAACTGGGTGAACCCGGCCGCGTACCAGCCCGACCCGTTGGCCACTCTGGCGAACGGCACTGCCAGCGACGCGACCGTTTATGGCAACACGCCGCGCAACTGCATCATTGGACCGCCGCAGAAGAACGTCGATTTCACGCTGGACAAAATCTTCCGATTGACCGAAGGGCAAAACCTGCAATTCCGCACCGACTTCTTCAATCTATTCAATCATCCTTCGTTCGCGATACCGGCGCTGGCGGCTGCCACCACCCTGCCCAATGGAAGCGTGGGCGGAGATGCTCCCATCACTTCCACCGTGGGAACTCCGCGGCTCATTCAATTCTCCTTGAAGTATTCGTTTTAGGCGGGGCTGACCCGTGCGGTTCATTTTTTTTTAACCATAGGCTTCGGGCGGCAATCCGGTGATACGGATGCCTCCGTGCCCCTTGTGGCGAATGTTCAGGCCAATCAGGAGCGCGGTGATCTGCTCGAGGCTGCGGGCGTTTTCCAGTTTTCCTCCGTCGATCGCGCGGACGCCCGGAATTTTGGCGGCCAGAGAACGAGTGACTTGAATCGCGTGGGCGTCGTCGCTGCAGACGACAACATCGCAGTCGAGCGGGTCGTCTCCGTTCAGAAGTTCGGCCGATAGATTATGAAACGCCGCCGCCACCCTCACTCCTGGGGGGACGAGCTCGGCGGCTTGCTGCGCCGACGATCCCTGCCAAACGCCGAGCGTGCGCGACGCCCGTCCGCCGACGCTGGCCGCGAGAGCGACCGTCGCGTCAATGAGAACGCTATGGGGCCTGATCGCGGGCTTGAGCTGTTTCAGCAATTCCGCCTGGCAGTCGAAAGGAACGGTGAGAACCAGAAGATCGCACGCCGCACAGGCGGCCGCATTCTCCATCCCGGAAATGCGGGCTTGGTTTCCTAGCTTTTGCTTGATCTTTTCCGCGGTTGCTTGCGCGCGCTGCGCATCGCGCGAACCGATAACCACGGTCTCCCCGGGGCGTGCCCAGCGGAGGGCAAGGCCTACGCCCGCAGCACCGGTACCGCCGAGGATCGCGATCGGCCGCGAATCAGCAGCGGTCATAAGAATTCTCTTGCGCGAAATGGAGGAGCAGGTTCGGCGTCATGCGAACTGCGGTTCCTGCACTTCTTCGGCGCTGAAAGGTTCGGGTGGCAGCTTGAGCTGCATGCGGCTATAGGTGGTGTTGCGCTCGGCGGGCACGCGACCACATTCCAGAATCAGCGACTGAAATTCTTCCGGGCTCGTGTACTGTCCTGCGGTTGCTCCGGCCTCGCGCGAAATGTTTTCCTCCATCAACGTTCCCCCGTAATCGTTGGCCCCGGCATGCAAACACAATTGCGACAGCTGGCGATTCAGTTTCACCCACGAAACCTGAATGTTGTGGATCGAACCGGCGAGCAAAAGCCGCGACAGGGCGTGAACTTTCAAATGCTCGGCCAGCGTCGGTCCGCTGCGCGCAAGGCCTTGATGAAACAGGAGCGTGTTCTGATGCACGAAGCCCAGAGGAACAAATTCGGTGAACCCTCCGGTTTCCGCCTGAATCCGGCGCAGCAAGAGCATTTGCTCGACCCAGTGCTGCGGAGTTTCGGTGTGACCGTACATCATGGTGGAAGTGGTTCGAATGCCCCAGCGATGCGCGGCACGGATGACTTCGATCCACTGCGTGGTCGAAAGCTTGTTGCGGGACAGAATGTTGCGAACTTCGTCGTCGAGAATTTCGGCAGCAGTGCCGGGAAGCGTGTCCAGGCCGTTCTCGCGCAGCATGCCAAGATAATCGGCCAGCTGCAGGCCCGTGAGCTCCACGCCGTAAACAATTTCCATCGGCGAGAAGGCGTGAATGTGCATGGACGGCACCGCTTTTTTCACCGCACGCAGAAGGTCGCGATAGTAATAGGGCGGCAGGCCATGCGGCAGACCGCCCTGAATGCAGACTTCGGTGGCGCCCCGACGAGCCGCCTCGACCGCTTTCTGCGCGACTTGGTCGGGCTGGAGAAAATACGCGTCAGCTTCCCGCGGGCCGCGGCTGAAAGCGCAGAATTTGCATCCCACGAAACAAATGTTGGTGAAATTTATGTTGCGGTTGACCACGTAGGTGACGATGTTGCCGCAGAGTTCGCCGCGCAGCCAATTCGCAGCCGCCAGCAAGCCCAGCATGTCGTCGCCTTGGGCGCGAGCCAGCGCGTAGGCCTCCGAGGGCGAAATGACATTTCCGTTCTGGCTTGCGAGAATTTTTTCCAAGCTCGAGCGTGCAGGCGGGCTGAGCTTCGGCGCGATCTCGCACCAGTCGAGCGCGGGGAAATTCTCCAATTCCGCAAGTGAAAGTTGGCGTGGCACGAAGTTTTCCTAGCTTTGAGTATCAAATTACTCCTCCGGGTTGCGTTTTGGCGAGGGCTAACGAAACAAATCGTTGGCGGCGGGGCGCAGCAGAGAGCGAGTGCTGCCCCGGCTGGCTTGGTAATGAAATCCGCGAACGATGCACGCCGGCGCCCGGTTCAACTTGCCGCATACCAAACCCGCGGCGCAGGCAAGTTCGTCGACAATGGCTTCAACGCTGGCGTGCAGAACATAGCCATGGGGGTCCCGGCGGCCGCGGTCATCGCGCAACGCCTTCATGCCGGCGAGGCCGATACAGAAATCGACCAGTCCTTCGCGCCAAGGCCGGCCAAAGGAGTCGGTGATAAGAACGGGAATCGCCAGACCGGTTCTTTGCTTGAGTTCGCGGTGGAGTTTGCGGGCGGAGCGGTCGGGATCGGCAGGCAGCAGCAGCGCATGACCTCCGCCATCGAGGTTGGAGACATCGACTCCGCTATTGGCGCAGATGAATCCGTGTTTGGTTTCGGTGATCAGCACTCCATGTTTCCGGCGGATGACGGCACGGCTTTCCCTCAGGGCAAGCTCGATAACGCCAGCATCAACGCCATACTTCTTTGCCCATCTTTTGGCGAAGGCAGAAAGCTTGAGGGTCGCGAGGTCGACGAGTCGGCGTTCCGCCTTGGAAACGATCTTGTGTTTGACCACGAGAATGTCTCCCGGTTCTAGGGCAAAATCTTGCTGACGCATTGCCCCGAGCAGCTTGTCCGGCAGGGAATCACCCGGTTTGATTTCACCGCAGAAAGCTATGGGCATCAGCCGAAGTTCGGCCGAGGGCCCGCTCGAGTGGGCGGAGCGCATTCTTTTGCGCGCTGCGGCGGACCGTCGAGTCTTGCTCACAAGCTGGGCGTTCCTGCGGCTAGAAGTTGCCTGTCGAGCGACCAGCGGCGCAGCAGTTTTTGGGCGCGGGTTTCGCCCGGGCGCGAGATCAGCTGCGGCAAGTCGAGGGGATGGTCGACATCGAGCGCGATCGCGGGAAGTTGCACAACCCGGCACGGCTTTCCCGTGGATCGAGCGGCCGCAAGGTGCGGCCCGAAACTGTCGTTTCCGAATTTTAGCGCGAACAGATTCGCCGGCCTGCGAAAGGCGGCATTCGTTCCCCGGCCGTCGGCGGCAGGAACCAGCACGTTTCCTTGCGCCGGAGCTTGCCTC
>JASHRB010000387.1 GCA_030037575.1 Candidatus Sulfotelmatobacter sp.
ATCACGCCCACGTCATCACCGGCGTGGCTTTGTCACTGATTCTGGGAGGAGCGATCGGTAATCTATGGGACCGCATCACCAGCGGCCGCGTGGTTGATTTTCTGCTGTTCTACGTGAAGCGTTACCAGTGGCCGGTGTTCAACCTTGCGGATAGCGCGATTGTGGTGGGCGCAGGGTTGCTGATACTGGAAATAATGTTCGGTAGAAACAGGGATCAAAGCTCGCACTCACGAAAGGTCTCGGCCGCGAGAGATTCGGGGTATATGTAAAATCGGGGGCGAGCGATCAAGCATTCTTCGCGCGGCCCAAGCCCCAGCCGCCTTTCGAATCGCGGACGTCCCCCCCCGATACACCAACGCCCTGCAGGACGAAGTAGAGGATAGTCACGCCCATAACCTCTCCGAGCCGGTGGCGGGAGCAGCAGAGCCACACCGCAATTGCGGGGCGGCGTACCGCTTCGATGGTATCTAAAAACGTCCGTGTCTCCCTCCTCGGCCAGGCGAGCAGACAAGCAACCGAGCCCCACGCAGCATGGGCAATTGCCGATCTTGCGGAGCATCACGTCAGCCATTTGAGAGTGCATGAGATAGCAAACCAGAGAAACCATGGACGCCCAGGGCGGCAGTAGTTTCGGCATGCCAGGGCCATCCGAGGGAGGGGGAAAGCGGGAAGCTAAACACGGATTTGGGAAAGGTCGGGGAGTGGGTCGTTTTTTAGCCGCCGGGCTAGCTACGGCGTCCCATACAACTGCTTATAGACGCTTGCATTTCGCAGGATGGCCTGCACGTACTCGCGCGTCTCGGTAAAAGGAATCGATTCCACGAACTCCTCTGGGTCGCGGTACTTGCCGTCGTTCAGCCATTCTTCCACGCGGTCCGAGCCGGCGTTGTAGGCGGCGAGTGCGTATTCGAATCCGCCAAATTTATCGACCATACCGCGAAAATAACGTGTGCCCAGCTCAAGATTCACGGCGGGCGAGTACAACTGGCTTGGGTTGTAACGCCTCATTTTTTCGAGGCGGGCGACCACGCGCCCGGTTTTCGGCAGCAATTGCATCAGGCCGACCGCGTTCGCTCGCGAAACCGCGTTGGGATTAAACTCCGACTCCTGCCGGATCAGCGACGCCACCAGATACGGATCAAGCCCGTTGGCCGCTGCGCAGCGCTTCAGGTCGTTCCAATAAGCCTTGGGAAACAGTGCCTCCCAATAGCTGCGTGGCAAATCCGGAATATCCAGCGCAAAATAATTCGGCGCCGAGTGCTTCATCACTTCGATTGCCCGATCGTACTGCCCGGTCTCCAGATACAATCGTGCCTCCTCCGCCGGAACCCAGCTTCCGCCTTCGGCCGGCGAGACCGCCTGTAACTCGCGCACGGCAAAATCGACCAGCCCGCCGTTGCCCAGCAACTCGGCTTTCTGCACGTGCAGTTCGTCGGTGGGAGGATCTGTTTCCTTGACCTTTACGTCGCTTTCGAGCGGCGGCACGCGATCGAGAACAGGATAGTCGGCCATCGAATCGGCAACTGCGGGCAGGTGCTTCATCCGATCCCGTGCCAGCTCGGCGTAATAGAAATTGCGGTAGCGCTCGGAAAGCTTCATGTAAAACGCATGCGCCATGGCGAGCTGATCGTCGTCTTCAGCGAGCCGCGCCCGCCAATACAGAGCCGCGGGAGTCTCCGCGCCCGTTGGATACAGCGTGACTTGTTCTTCGAATGCCTTCTTGGCTTCTTGGTTGCGCCCCTGCCGCAGTGTAAGCCACGCGGCTTTCCAGTGAACGTACGATGCCCGCGGGCCCTCGGGAAATCTCTGCTGCGCTTCGCGATAGGCGTCGAGCGCCTGATCGTACTGGTGATGAACTAAGTGCAGATTCGCTGCCGAGAGAAGTGCCTGCTCTAACCAGAGGCTGGTCGGCGAGGACTGGCGCAATGCTTCCACCGTGCGGTAAAAAGTGTCGTTATCGTTCGAAGCGAAAGCCACCTGGCCAAGCAAATAAAGCCGCTCAGCACTCTCCTCACCCGTCAGGTTTTCCAAAGTGGACAGAACCTGCTTTGCATCGCGATTACGCCCTGCGCGACGCAAAGCGTCTGCCAGCGCAAGTTGCATGGCAGGCCGATCCTGCGGGTTCGCTTCTGCCGCCAGCGTGCGGTACTCCTCGGCCGCGTCGGCGTAGCGTTTCCGCCTCATCAATTCGGAGGCACGCGTCTCTCGCTCCTTCGCCGTCGGAGCCGGTATGAGTGACAGTTTTTCTAATGCGGCGTGCGCGTCGTCGGCTTCGCCGCTCGCGGGCATCATGTAATAGACATTTTCAAACGCCTCGGCTGCTTGGGTCGTTTGCCCAAGCGCTACATAAGCGTTCCCTATGGCAAATTCCACATCCGACCGCATGGGCGTGCGAATCGGTTCCAGCACAGCGACAGCCTCGCCCGGTTGGCCTTCTGCAACCAGCGCGTCGGCGTAGCTCACGGCCGCATCCCGCACCAATAACGAATCCAGATGGGCTTTGCTGAAGTCGAGGAGATTTGCGATGGCCTCGGCCGTGCGTCCGGTTTGCAGGTACGACGTTCCCAGATAGTAGGCGACATAATCGCCTAAATCTCCCGCATGCACCTTGGCGCGATTCAGAGGATCGATGGCCTTGGGATAATCATGATCGAGCACGTGCGCGTAACCGATGACGAGCCAGGCCAGCGCACCCGCGTCTTCTTTCGCATGAAGCCGCGCAAAATGTTCGACTCCGGCATAGGCGGGCAGAGATCGATCTTGGAGAAGCTGCTGCGCCATGGGCCGCAGGCTGGCTGAGGCCACAAACGCTTGCCGCATGCGCCGTACGCGCGGCGACAGCGGCCGCCGGTGCACATTCGAGTAATGCGCGTGAGCCGAGCCGGTCGTTTGCTTTCGAGTTGCAGTTGCCCGTTTCGCCGGAGGGTTGGGCTTTTCGGTGGCCTCGCCGGTGCGTGATGCCGTCTGCGTCGCTGTCATTCCCGTCTGATTTTGAATGAACGCGGTTGGCGACGGCGATGCGGTTCCCATGCGAGGAAACAGAACGCCGGACAAGACTGGAAGAATTAGCCCGGCAAATCCCCACCACCACTTCGAACCTGAGCTCACTGCTTTTGCCTTCTGCGAATCACCGCCAAAAATCAAACCCAAGGAGAGAAGAACCGGGAACTTTGCTCCAGCGAACTGGCCGACCCACTGGAGAACGTTGCCCCACTTATCCTTTGAAGTTCGCACCCATGATCGAGAGGTCATCTTCCGCCAGGCTGCGCAGCAATTCCTGCTGGAAATAGTCTGCGCTTGCCGCGACAGTGCCCCCGTAGCGTTTCTGGAATGTTCCGCGGCTCTTCTCGATGTCTTCTTTCAGCCGGTCGTATAAGTCCTTGTTACGCCGTCCTTCGGCAACTTTCGCCTGGTTGTACAGCTTGATCTCATCGACCAGCAGGCGTGCAAACCGTTGCGCTTTGCGATGCGTATCGGCGTCTTCCGCCGACAATCCCGCCAGCGGATCAGCCGCTGCAGCCGGTGCCGCTCCCGCGCTGGCATGAGCTGCGGCAACTTCTACTACTTCCGCAGGTTCCGGTGGGCTAGCAGGAGTAGCAGGGCTTGCCACTGCGTGTTTCGGCGCATGACCAGCGAATGGATCGGAAAACGAAGAAACAGTCTGTACCGGCGGAGCTGCAGCCTCGGCGCGGCTAACCGTCGCGCTGTCCTCTTTTGCGGCTGCCTGCTTGCGCAGCGAAGAAACTTCCAGCCAGGCGCCGGTTGCCATGACCAGCAACTCAATGGCTGCTGAGTCAAGCTTGCCCCCCTCGCCGCCGTCGGCGTAAACGAGCGCGGCCACTTTGTCTTTCAGCAGCAGCGGCAGCATCAACACCTGCTCGTTCGACGGCTCGCCAAACTGATCGACGAATGACTTGCCCATTTCCGCGATGTTTCCCGGTGTGGCAACTCGATTGTGATAAGAATGGGCCACTGGGCCGGCGCTTAGATCGAGTGCAAAATCCTTTACCGCTTCTTCATCGCCCATGCCGCGTGATTGCCATCCGGAGGCGGCGCCGGACTTCACCACAAAGAGCGCGCTGCGGGCGCAATATGCGCTGGCAGCATCGAGCAGAGAGCGCAGAATTTCTTTTTGCGTGGAACCCGTATGGATGCTGGCGACCGCGCGAACCAGATCGCCCGAACCTTCTTCCGGAGAGGCAGAACCGGCAGCTGCCTGGGCGGGCAGCGACGCCAGAACTTGCTCGGCGATCTGCGCCTGCAATTGCGGCAGTTGCGCCTGCAAAGACTCCGCGACCGCGCCTTCGACAATCTGCCGAAGCTCGCCTCGCCCCGCCGCTGTTTCCTTCTCTTTATGTTTGGCCATTGCCCGGGAGAACTGTATCCTCGCAAATTGTCACGGCTGCGGCAACACTTCTTCGACCGATGCCTTAAACGCTGATTATACGGCACTTGCGCGATCGTCCCAGAGTACGTCAGGACGTGTTCGACCGCGTACCGCCTGCACTCTTCGACTCTATCGCAAATGCTGTGCCGATCAAAACGACAAAGCGGTTGGTCAAACACCAGAGTTACCAAGTAAAATAACAGCGACTCATAAGCAAAGATTTTTCTTCATACGCAAAATACTGCATCGCCAAGAGAATGGGAGCCATCCAAAACAGGCTAGAGGGGCCGGTTACAGACGAGCTGGCTCTTGTACAAGCGGCCAAGCGGGGTGACGACTCGGCTTTTGAAGAGTTGGTTCGCCGCTACGACCGTAACGTTTTCAGGATCGCGCAGCACATTACGCAGAACCGCGAAGACGCGGAAGACGTGGTGCAGGAAGCCTTCCTGAAGGCCTATGGGAATTTGGCCAAGTTTCAGGAGCAGTCGAAGTTTTACACGTGGCTGGTGCGGATCGCCGTCAACGAAGCACTGATGAAGTTGCGGCGAAGGAAGCCAGAGCGCACGGTTTCGCTCGATGAGGACATTAAAACCGAAGACGATTCGCTTCCGCGGGAGATCGCGGACTGGAGCCCCAATCCGGAGCAGCAATACAATCAGGCGGAACTGCGGGAGATATTAAGCAAGACGATCCAGGGCCTTCCCCCGGGCTTTCGGACCGTGTTTGTACTGAGAGACGTGGAGGGGCTTTCGACCGAAGAAACAGCCGCGGCGCTAGAATTGAGCGTGCCCGCCGTTAAGTCGCGACTGCTGCGGGCACGCCTGCAGCTTCGCGAGCGGCTGGGGCGATTCTTTCAGAAGCGCGAGAATGGAGACGGTCAACGTGACAGTGGAGATGGCAACCGGTGAAATGCTCTGAATTTTTGCACGAGCTGACCAATTATCTGGACGGAGTGCTCGACGAACCCACGAAAATCGAGCTGGAAAATCATCTTTCGTGGTGCCACAACTGTTACGTCGTCTGCGACACTACCAAGAAGACCATCGAAATTTATCGCGACTCCCAGCTTTACGAACTGCCCGAGGATCTTCGTACCCGCCTTCGCTCGGCCATCATGACCAAGTGCCAGCAGCACAAGAAACGCGGCCCCGAGACCGTTTAACCTAGATTCGGCGTGAATTCCCCCAGTTGTGCACAAAAATGGGCAGAAAACGGGAATCCGGCGCCAAGATTTTGCAGCAGTCGTCGATTTTCATAGAGTAGTCATTCTGACGGCGACCTGAAGAATGAAAGTCAGGATTCCAGAGGTCTCAGTTTGCTAACCTTTGCAAGTATCTTTTCTGGCAGGCCGTCAATCAAGGGTGAGGGTCTGAGCCGAAGTACAGGGCGATTTTGGGGTCGAGTGAGCTCGCCGGGTAACATGAATAACTTGTATCGCAGCTTGGGTAGCCTGAGAGTTTGCCAAGACTCGTCCAGGCAGGTTCGCTGAAAAGCCGTGACCAAGTTATAGGCCAAGCGAACGATTTCCAAGAACAGAGCGTTGGCGGCGAAGGATGCGGTGGGAATCTTGCGCATCGCGAAGTCTTCGCGCAGTTCGCGAATCCGTGGTTCCATGCCGGCGCGGCCATCGTAAAAATGCCAGATCCCGATGGGGGTGAGCGACAAGGTGGTGACCCAGGCCCGATAGATGTAGCGTCCCATGGCGAACA
>JASHRB010000388.1 GCA_030037575.1 Candidatus Sulfotelmatobacter sp.
TTTTGGATCCAGCTTCAGCTTCGTGGTTTTTTGGCGCATGACCGAGCGGCCGTTTTCAAAGACTGGTTCGTAGTAGCGCAGCAGCCAACAGTTGCCGACTTGTTTGATCTGGCCCTTCTGCATAGGAATCTCCGCTCCACAGTGTCTTATGCACAACGTATGCACAAGATCACCTTTGTAACCGTATAAACAGCGGCGATTCCTAGTTTGTCACTGAGTTTCCTAAACCGTTGGTCGGCGGTTCGACTCCGCCCGGGGCCTCCACACGGCTTGGCGCCGTGAAAACGCCGGGGCGCCTTCGGCCCGTCATAGCGCCAGGTCCGCGCTACTCAACCGTTACCACAACGCTGGTCGATATCTGACTCGCCCCCGAACTTCCCCGCACCGAAATAGTATAGGTGTTCGCCGATGCACTCCCGGTAGAAGCAGCCGAAGATCCTCCGCAGGAACTCATCAGCATAGTGCCGCCAATGAACGCGCTCGCCAGCAGCACCACCAGCATTCGCCTTCTCGTGCGTCTATCTCCAAGAAGCACAAACACGCCGAACGAGAAGAACCAGCTGGCGTAGATGGGCCTTGAAGAGATTGGCGCGCTTCGTTGCCGGTGCGTGTCCTGAGCAATGGTTGCCGAGTTGCTGATGGTCAGCGTGGAGGTTGCCGTCCCAGAGCCAGGCGCAATCGTTGCCGGAGAGAACGAGCAGGTCAGATCCGACGGCAACGAAACGCAGGAGAGCGAGAGGCTGCCGTTGTTTGCCTCGGCCTGCGATACTGCGGTCACTGTTGTCTCACCGGACTTGCCGCTTGCAACACTTACCGTTGCCGGAGACACGGTGAAGCTGAGGGACGAAGCAAGACCCGGGGAAACTCCGGATGCGGCGGGGCAAGCTGGCGTGTAGGTCAGCGGCCCGGTAATGCGATTCGCAAAGTTCGGTTTGCCAACTGCTTGCACGAAGAGTTGATAGCTGCCCGCAGGAAGCGGAAAGCCGCACAGATTGGCTGAGTAGGATCCCGGTTCCGTCTGCGTCAGCGACATAAGGTTCTGCCCGTCAGTGCTGATGTAGACGATATAGTGATCGAGGGTATTTTCGTTGCCAGTAATGCTCCACTCTAGCGAGCCGGGCGATATGGAACCAGTCAGCGAGAAGCAGTTATCGATGCCCGACTCGATCTCGGTGCCTTCTTCGTAATCATTCCAGGTTACAAGCTGCATATAAGGCAATTGCCTGCCTGAGTTGTAGAAGCTGTTCGCTTGCGCGAATGTTTGCAGCCAGGTTTGCCCGCACTGCTGCCCCATCACCCGCCCGGTGCCCCACGACGCGAGGCTATCGTTGAAGCCCTTGTAGGCTGCGCCGACTGTTTCGAGGTTCGGATAGGTCAGGCCGACACCGTAAAAACCGGAGAGATAGCTCATTCCGTAGTTCGGCAATTGCGGCATGACCCACGAATAGCTACCGTCGCTGAGGATATGAGCGAATCCGGCGCTGTCTTGAAAGAGAAAGCGCGGAGGCGTAGGAAGGGCTGCATTCACTGCCTCCCAATCAATTGAGTAGGAATCGTCAATGCCGAACTCGGTTACCACGGGCTGGCCCTGAATCGTGAAATAAGCACTGGAGGTGAAATATTGCTGCTCGACGTATTGCAATTGCTGAATCAGTATCTGCTGCGGCGAGCAACTGGAGCAGAGATTTTGCGCAATCGCACCGGCATCGACCATGATGGCAAATGTAAAGCCGGGATGCTGCTCCGCCGCATTCCGCACGAGTTGCGTGGCCTGATCGATGGAGTTATTCGCCCCGTACCAGTCGATGACCACGCCGTCGATGCCGCGGCTTACCATGTCGTTGATCTGGTTTTGCACTTGCGTGGGATCCGTCGAGCTGTAGCCGACATTCATGTGACCCGCTTGCCCGAACCAGAGCAACAGGTGCGCAAATACCTTCGTGGTATTGCCGGAATAGAGCAGGGTGTGAACGTCGACCTTGCTCACATTGTTCGCGCCGAGGTTGCCGTTCGTCTGGGTCGGGAAAGTGTTCGCGGCGCTGGTGTTGTTTCCAGTTTGAGCGGAGAGGGTGGTGGTAGGCACGACATAACTGTTCGATGCCCAACTTGCCAGCGGCATTGCGGTAAGCAGAAGTGCAGCAAATTGTGTACTACGCATTAGCCCTCGGAAATGAAGAAGTCAGGGATCTTGCTGAGTCCTGCAAATTTTGTTTTGCTCTTGATTTGGCCAGCTCAAGGGTGCATTCGGTCGCGCTGCGAGTCCTGTGATTGGCCTGGGTCTATCTGGGATTGATGGTCAGGTTACCAGCTAGGCCGGCAACAACGTAGATTTCAAGAGTTCAGAAACCTTTGTGTTCGTGCAGCCTTAATGCGCAAACGGAGACAAGTGAAGATGGCAAAGAGCCGCTGGCCAAGTGCCGGGGAGAGCATGTAGTACAGTGCATGTTTATGCCCCAGGGTCGTTGGCCTGCACGATGTGCGCTGTGGTTGGTAGTCTTGGGTATCGGCTCTGCCGCTGCACAGGTTGCACATTCCTCGCAGTCCAACGCAGCAGGAAATTTCAGAGACATTACCGCCGCCGCGGAAGTTCACTTTCAACACGCCGCGCCGCACACCTCGCGGAAATATCTGCTGGAAACCATGGCTCCCGGCGTTGCCTTGTTCGATTACGACAACGACGGCCGCCTCGACATCTTCGTAACCAACGGCGCACCCATCACGGATCCGACGCCTAGAGGAACGATTCCGCAGAAAACGGGGCCCGAATATTGGAATCGTCTTTACCATCAGAAACCCGACGGCACATTCGAAGATGTAACCGAAAGGGCTGGATTGCAGGGCATCGGCTACGGCATGGGCGTGGCCGTCGGCGACTACGACAACGATGGCTACGAAGATTTGTTCGTCACCGCATACGGCGGCAACCGGCTTTACCACAATAACGGCGACGGAACGTTCACCGATGTGACGGAGTCCGCGGGCGTTGGCGGCAGCGGATGGTCCAGCGGTGCAGCCTGGGTCGATCTCGACAACGATGGCCTGCTCGATCTTGTGGTGGTGAGGTATGTCCGGTGGGATTTTTCCGACATCTGGTGCGGGCCTCCGAATGTGCGGTTCTTTTGCCATCCGGATATATTTCCTCCCATTACCATGCTGGCTTACCACAATGAGGGCAATGGTCGCTTCACTGAAGTTGCGCAGAAAATCGGACTGGCGAAACCGGCGAAAGGATTAGGCATTGCCATTGGCGACTACGACCGCGACGGGCACATCGATGTTTTCGTGGCCAACGACTCGTGGCCGGAGTTTCTCTTTCACAACAAGGGCGATGGAACATTCGAGGAAGTGGGTTTCGCTGCCGAAGCCGCGCTCGACGGGGATGGCAGAACGTTTGCAGGCATGGGCGTCGACTTCGCCGACTATAACAACGACGGCTTTCCGGATTTGTTTGTCGACGATCTGGCCAATCAGATGTATGCGCTTTACCTGAACAACCGCGATGGAATATTTAGTTATCAAAGCTATATCAGCGGACTTTCCCGGATGACACGACTGCACTCCGGATGGGGCGCGCGGTTTTTCGATTACGACAACGATGGCTGGAAAGATCTGTTGATCGCGCAGGGCCATGATCTCGACACGATTGAGAAGGTGAACCCGCAGTTGCATTATCGCGAGCCGATGATGCTGCTGCGAAACACCGGCAAGGGATTTGTGGATGTTTCGTCCGGGTCGGGCGAAGTTTTTCGTGAACCGTGGGTGGGGCGTGGATTGGCGGTCGGCGATCTCGACAACGATGGCCGCGTCGACGCTGTCGTGGCAACGAATGGGGGGCCGCTGCACATCATTCACAACGAGACTCAAACTGCGAATCACTGGCTAACCTTGAAGCTCGTAGGGCATAAGAGCAACCGCGACGCGATTGGTGCCAACGTTAAATTAACCACTGGGCAGGGTTCGCAATGGGTCACGGTGACGACAGCATCGAGTTATCTTTCCTCGAGCGATAAGCGCGCGCACTTTGGATTGGGAACCGAGACGACTGCGCAGTCGGTTGAGATTCGCTGGCCGAGCGGCATTATTCAAACTTTGAAACAGGTGCGGGGAGATCAGATTCTGCAGGTGGATGAGCCCGTCATACCGAATTCATCTAAGAAATTTGGAAGCCCTAACGTTCGCTAGGGTCCGTGTTACTCATCTCGGGCTGGCTCGAGCCCCGGCAAAAAATCAGGCAAAGCACCAGGCCGCCGACCGCGGCCCCGCCGCCAATCTCGAGCCATTTCGAGTTCAATATGCTTCCCGCGGAGCTGGGCGTCGATACCACGCCGCAGGCGTCGGCATCGCTGTGTTTCTCCTGTTCGCCCTCCCGCACTATGGCAGAGCGAAACCCGACGCTTTTCTTGGATGCTTTTTGCAATTGGCCGGTCTGCGTGATTTTTACATCGTTTTTCTTCGCATCCACTTGAATGGTTCCGCCGCTATCGGATGCGTCATACTCCGTGCGTTCGGGGTTGACCGGCTCCACCTTCAGGCAGTTCACACGGACGCTGAATGCAGTGGCTGTTCCCACCGACAAACGGCCGTGCTCGAGGAAGATCGAATTGCCTTCGAATTTCAGCGCCGATTCGGGCTGAACCAGAACGGAGGAGCCTTGGGCATCAAGATCGGCGACGAAACCTGGGCGTGTCTCCAGAAAATCGCCGGGAAAAACAGAACCGGAATCAACTGCCTCTGCCCCGTTTACGAAAACGCCTCCCTTCGTGTGCAAAACGGCGGCACCCGCCTCCGCACCGCTGCCCGGCGCGGCGTTCTGCGCCACCAGGGACAACGGGAACAGAACGATCATCACCGAAGAAACGATACTGCGCCTTCCGATCACGCACGTATCCGCAGAGAATTTGGCACACAGCCCCAATTGGAAATGCTATCCGGCCGCTGCCCGGCCGTCTATTAGCTCATAAGGTGCAGCACGAATGGTATGGCGCCGGCACTTTGCCTGCGCTTCGCCCGCAAACTCCGGTATGCTTGGCAGGCACGCGTTTGGCGTGTTTCACGAGCATTCTCGCAGCTATGGAACTGAACCCAGCCAACCAATCGGCAATCGAGTTCAGCGAGGTTGCCTACACGCTGCCCACCGGCCAACCGCTGCTTTCGGGATTCAATCTGCAAGTGCGGCGGGGTGAAACTCTGCTGCTCCTTGGCCGCAGTGGCTCGGGAAAAACCACCACGCTGAAGCTGATCAATCGGTTGCTCGTTCCGAGCGCCGGGGATGTGTGCGTAAACGGCGCGTCGAACGCGAACAGCGACATCATTCAGTTGCGGCGCAGCATCGGTTATGTGATTCAGGATGTCGGCTTGTTTCCGCATTTTACTGTGGAAAGGAATATCGGCCTCATTCCCCGCTTGGAAAACTGGCCTGCCGGGAGAATTCAGAGTCGTGTCCAAGAACTGCTTCACCTTGTCGGCTTGGAAGCGAATCTTGCGACGCGCTATCCGCATCAGCTTTCCGGCGGACAGCGGCAGCGAGTCGGAGTGGCGCGCGCGCTGGCCGCGGACCCTTCGATCCTGCTCATGGACGAGCCGTTCGGAGCGCTCGACGCCCTTACTCGCGACCAGCTGCAGCGCGAGTTCTTATCGTTGCAACAGCGCCTGCACAAAACCGTCGTGTTTGTCACTCACGACCTGCGCGAGGCGATGCGGCTGGGCTCGCGAATTGCGCTGATGGACGGCGGACGCTTGATCACGGTGCTTACTCCGCAGCAATTCATGCAATCGACAAACGATTTGGCCGCCGCGTATGTGCAGGCTTTCGCCGACGGTTTCGATTTTGGGGCGAACCGGGGCGCATCATGAACCTGTTTCACTTTGTGGCAGAGAATCACCAGCAAATTCTGGAGCTTACGCTCGAGCATTTCTGGCTCGTGGGCATCTCCACACTGCTGGCGGTCGCCGTCGGAATTCCTTTGGGCATCATGAGTGCACGCTGGCCGGTATGGAACAAACCGGTGCTCGGGACTGCAAATATTATTCAGACGATTCCGAGCCTGGCGCTGTTCGGTTTTCTGCTTCCCGTCCCGTGGCTGGGAGATCGCGCCGACCGGCTGGCGGTATTGGCGCTTACGCTTTACGCGTTGCTGCCCATCATTCGCAACACGTACACCGGCATTCGCGCCGTCGATCCCGCGGTGCTTGAGGCCGGACGGGGCATGGGCCTCACTGACCGTCAACTGCTGCTGCAGGTGGAGTTGCCCCTGGCAGCGGGAGTGATTCTTGCCGGAGTTCGGGTCGCGGTGGTGGTTTCGGTGGGGCTGGCGACCATTGCCGCGGCGATTGGAGCCGGGGGGTTGGGCGAATTCATTTTTCGCGGTCTTGCCATGGTGAACAATCAGCTCATCCTCGCCGGCGCCATTCCCGCTGCGCTGCTCGCGCTGGCAGCCGACTTCGGCCTGGGATGGATCGAGAGGCGCCTGCGTCTCCAATGAAGCGAAATCGAAGCAGATCGCTTCCTCCGATTGGCTTCGCGTCAAATTACGCCGCCTGGCTTTTGCTCGTATTTTCTCTATCCTCTTGCGGGCCGTCGCGCTCCAACCGCATCGTAATCGGATCGAAGAACTTTACCGAATCGCTCATGCTCGGCGAAATTCTGGCTCAGGAAATTGAATCGCAAACTCGGCTGAAGGTTGAGCGCAGGTTTTATCTTGCGGGAACTTATATTTGCCAGCAGGCCATCCTCGCCGGCCGGATCGATATTTATCCGGAGTACACGGGCACCGCGCTCTCAGCTATTTTGAAAGAGAAAGCGGGCAACGGCAGGGCCGACGTTTATGAGCGAGTCAAGAACGAGTATGAAACCCGATTCGGTCTGACGTTGGGGCCTCCGTTTGGCTTCAACAATACCTTTGCCATGGAGATTCGCGGCGAAGATGCACGCCGTTTGCACTTGCAAACCCTGTCGCAGGCTGCGGTTTACGCGCCACACTGGCGGGCGGGATTCGGCTATGAGTTTATGGAGCGTCCCGATGGCTACCGGGGACTGGCGGCGGCTTACGGTCTGCACTTTGTGGTTCCGCCGCGGATTATGGATTTGGGCCTGCTCGCGCCCGCCCTCAAGGATCATCAGATCGACATCGCCGCCGGCAATGCGACCGATGGATTGATTCCGGCGTTTGATTTCGCCGTTCTCGAAGATGACCGGCATTACTTTCCTCCCTATGAAGCCGTTGCCGTGCTGCGGCAGGAAACGCTGCGCGATCACCCGGAAGTTGCCAAGGCGTTGAATGCTTTGGGAGGAAAAATCAGCGACCATGAGATGCAGAAATTGAATTATGCGCTCGATGGCCAGCGTCGCGACGCAAAAGACGTTGCCCGTGAGTTCTTGCGCGGCAAGGGATTGATTTCTCGGCGATGATCTCGTGTTGCGCGGACCGCTTGCGCGAAATGTAAGTCCGGGGAAAAGTTCATTCGATCAGCGACCAAAAACCGAAAGGTGACATCTAAGCTCGGGAAGTGCGCCGCAAGTCAGCCCGCGCTTTTTGGGGGTGTTGATGCCAGCCACGTCGCGCGATGTCGTCGCTCATAACGATCTCACTGAACAACTCGCGGCTGCGCGCCAGCGCACCGACGAACTGTTTGCTGTGGTTACGCCGGAGTTTCTTTATGAGCGGCCGATCGCCGAGCGTCATCGAATCGTTTTTTATATTGGGCACCTCGAAGCGTTCGATTGGAATCTTCTTGGCACCGGCGTTCTGAAGTTGAAAAACTTCAATCCGGTGTTCGACAAACTTTT
Source organism: Candidatus Sulfotelmatobacter sp. (assembly GCA_030037575.1). Lineage (GTDB taxonomy): Bacteria > Acidobacteriota > Terriglobia > Terriglobales > Acidobacteriaceae > Sulfotelmatobacter. The sequence continues at coordinate 7,787 of JASHRB010000388.1, forward strand.
TGCCTTCGGAATCGATCCGGTTGGCGGGGGATTACCGAACGAGCAACCTTCTGATTGGCCCCAAATGTCGGCGGTCCGTCACTATGTCGGGCGAGCCCGAAATACCTTAGACGGCGGGCTGGCGAACCTGCTGGACGACTCTGCGGAGCGAACGTTTGACGGATTCCCGCTGACGACTCTTCTCAACGTGGCGATTGAACATCGGCTGATGCATGCGGAAACGCTGGCGTACATGCTGCATCAGTTGCCGCTCGACCAGAAGATTTGGCAACCTGAATCTCTGCACAGCGGCTCATGCTCTTCGACACAACGCAGCATTCAGATTCCCGCAGGCGAGATCACGCTGGGGCTTTTCCGTTCCAGCCGCCAGTTTGGCTGGGACAACGAATTTGAGGCCCATAGGGTTGACGTGCCCGCTTTTGCGATCGACCAGTACAAAGTTTCCAACGGCGAATATCTCGAGTTCATCAACGACCGGGGCTACGAGAGTCGCGAGTTCTGGGTGAACGGCGGCGACGATCGCGACTGGAGATGGAAATGGGAGAGGGAGATTTCCCACCCCGCGTTTTGGAAGCGTGAAGGCAAGGACAAAGAGTGGCTTTACCGGACGATGTTCGAGGAGATTCCACTGCCACTGGAGTGGCCGGTGTATGTGAGTCAGGCAGAAGCGCAGGCGTTCGCCAAGTGGGCAGGAAAATCGTTACCGACGGAAGCTGAGTGGCAGCGTGCGGCGTACGCAACCCTGCGAGGAGGGCAACGAAAATATCCCTGGGGCGATGATGCTCCTTCGGCGCCATTTGGCAACTTTGACTTTGCAAACTGGAGCCCAGCCCCGGTAAACGCCTTTCCCCAGAGCGCCAGTTTCTTCGGAGTCGAAGGCATGATTGGCAATGGATGGGAGTGGACTGCAACCGAGTTCGCCCCCTTTGCGGGATTTGAGCCGTTTCCCTTCTATCGCGGCTATTCCGCCGATTTCTTCGATGGCAGGCACTTTGTCCTGAAAGGCGGTTCGACGCACACCGCCGTCTGCATGTTGCGTCCAACATTTCGTAACTGGTTTCAATCTCACTATCAATACGCGTACGCAGGATTCCGCTGCGTCAGTCGCCATTCCTCTGAAAACAGATTTTCGGGCTAGGACGATCGTCGCGAGGAGTGCTCCACCATGCTGGTTCATGCCGTCACCGCCAATGCCACTTATGATTTCGCAGCTGATGTCCGCACTGGTCTTAC
>JASHRB010000389.1 GCA_030037575.1 Candidatus Sulfotelmatobacter sp.
GGCCCGACCACCACCATGCCATCGGCTCGCGCCCGCTGCGCGCTCGGCCGGTTGGGCTCGAGGCCCACGATCACTTTCGCTCCGCTGTCGCGAAGATTCTGCGCCTGCGCATGGCCCTGGCTGCCGTAACCCAGGATGGCGATGGTCTTGGCTTGCAATGCATTCGGATTAGAGTCGCGTTCGTAAAAAATCGTAGCCACGGGATGCTCCTTATATTGGCCTGAGGTGGACACTTCCCTGGCCGCTCTTCAGGGACCGTGTCGTACCGGCGGCGACCGACCGGTCGGTAGGTACAACGATACTATCCAACCGGACCAAAATCTGTCAAGCAGCAAGTGGTAAAAATTGGCTATTGCGCCCAGGCGGGGGATTGGAGTGGGCCATCGGCCATTCCGGCTTTCCCATCGGGCCCAGCCCCAACCCCGGCCACTGCTTAGGCGCCCGTCGAGTGGGCCAACGGCTGAATGACGTGCAGACCGCATTCGGTCTTTGCAAAACCCGGCCAGCGGCCGGCCCGTGCATCTTCTCCCGTCCGGACCGCTCGCGTGCAGTGCGTGCACCCGAGGCTGGGGTAGCCGCTGTCATGCAGCGGGTTGTACGGCACGTCATGGGCGCGGATATAGCGCCAGACCTGCTCGGAGGTCCAATCCACGATGGGGTTGACTTTCACCAGGCCGAATTTCGCGTCCCACTGAATTTTCTTTGCGCCGGTACGAGCCGCAGTTTGGTCTCGGCGGATGCCGGTGATCCACGCCTGCAGTTCGCTCAGCTTGCGGCGCAGCGGTTCGATCTTGCGCAGGTTGCAGCATTGATCCGGGTCGCGGCTCCAGAGCGCGCTTCCATACAATCGCTCTTGTTCCTCTGGCGAAAGCAGCGAATAAACTCGCTCAACCGTAATTGCGTATTTCTGCTCGACGCGGTCGAGCAGGTTATAGGCTTCAGGAAAGAGAAATTCGGTGTCGAGGGTGAAGACTCGGAAGCGGCGTCGCAAACCGGAGGCGATATCGATCACCGCCATGCCCTCCGGTCCGAAGGCTGAAGAGATCGCGACACTGTCGCCAAATGCGTTCAACGCCCAGTCGAGGATATCTTCGGCGGTCCGTGACTCGGCCTCATGCAGGAACTTGATTAACTCTTTGCTCATATCGACTCTTCCTTGTTGGGGGAAGGAACGCCAGTCCCCGAGATCTCGCCGGATGCGAGGCTGCTCTGCAAAAACCCGACCGCAGGAGTGGAGGCTGGAAAAACCGAAGCCCCGGATTCAGCGACGCTGTGCGCAGCCAATTTCACCACTTCGCCGACAATGAGCAACGTGGGTGCGGAGAGATGGGGAGCGCTGGGAAGCTGAGATACAGTCGTTCGATGAATCCGCTGCGCCCAAGTTGTGGCGCGGGAGATAATTGCGCAGGGCACGTTGCCAGACACGCCGGCGCGTGCCAGCTTATGGGCGATCCGGGCGTAAGCATGGCCGGGCATATAAATCACCAGGGTCGCGCCGCTGCCCACCAGCCGACTCCAGTCTGCCTCCTTTTCCGGAGCTCGATGACCGGCAATCAGCAGCAGGGCGGAAGATTTCTGCCGGTGAGTTAAGGCGATGCCCGCGGCCGCTGCAGCCCCCAGTGCGGATGTAACTCCGGACACAATTTCGTATTCCACGCCGGCTTGCTCGAGCGCATCAATTTCTTCGCCTGCGCGGCCAAAAATGAGCGGGTCTCCGCTCTTGAGCCGAACAACCTGCATTCCCGAGCCGACCAGCCCGATCATGAGAAAATTGATCTCCTCCTGCCGGATGCTTTTCTCGCCGCAGCGCTTGCCGACGTTGTAAACACGCGCCGAAGGCGCGACCAGTTCGAGGATCTCAGGCGACACGAGATCATCGTGAAGCACGGCGTCTGCCGTTCGCAGCAGACGCAGAGCCTTCACCGTAAGCAATTCCGGATCTCCCGGGCCTGCGCCCACCAGATACACTTTTCCCTTCATGTAATTTCTCCCGCTTGCGCAGGCGCTTGTTCCGCAAGCGCCGACTCGAATGCTTGTTCACTCGCGAGCGAGCGCAGCAACTCCTGCTTGCGCTGCGGATGCAGAGTGCTGGCTAGAATGCGCCGCCGGGTCTCTCCCAATTCTTCCACCCAGCGTGCGTATCCAGGACTAAACTGCCGCTCCAGTTGCTGCCGCAGTTTCTTTGCCAGGCTTGGACTTTGTCCCGACGTGGAAATGGCAATCTGCAAGGCGCCGCGGCGGACCACGGCGGGATAAAAAAAGTCGCAACGCCCGGGATCATCGACCACATTGCACAAAATTCCGCGCCCTTGCGCTTGGCGGTAGATCGAGTCATTGATCGCGCGCGAAGAAGTGGCCACAACGGCGACGAAAACTCCGTCAAGATCAGGAGAAGCAAAGGCGCGAAGCGAAAGCCGAATTTTTCCTTCCCTGGCCAACTGGTGCGTTGCCGTACCCGCTGCGCAAGCGACCACATGGATTTCCGCTCCGGTGTCGAGGAGGCTGCAAATCTTCGGCTCGCCGACCGGTCCCGCTCCCACCACCAGGCAGCGTTTGCCTTCGAGCTTCAGGAACATGGGAAAGAGGTTAGTCACCGTTGCCTCCCGCGGCCTGCACCCACCGTTCGTCGGCCGGTGGAAGATCGCGCGGAACAGCGTCGATGTCCGCGCCGGCCAGAAAGCCGCGCAGCTCAGCCTCATTGTGACGGCCGAAA
>JASHRB010000390.1 GCA_030037575.1 Candidatus Sulfotelmatobacter sp.
AAACGGCCCGATATTGGGACGGCCATATTCATCGAGAGCGAGGTTCCATGACGTAATTGACCGGCACCAGTTTCCCAACACATCGCTGAAGATGCCGCCCCATTTGCACCAGTCGCTAGGGTAATTCGGATCGGTGTAATCCGGACCGCCTTCGGTCCAATGCATTTCGACCTCGGGGTGCGCATCCTGCACCTTGCTCATCATATCGGCGGTGCCGTAGTAGCCGTGCCAGGCAACAGCATTGACGTACTGCCGCAGATTCTCGTCTTCGAGTGTGCACAGAACCCGTCCCCAAAGATTGTAATTATGATCCAGAACCCAGATCTGGGTGGGAACTTTGTTTCTTTCCAAAAGCGGTCCCAGATGGTCGCGAACAAATTTGAGTTCGTACTCCTGTCCCCACAGGCAGGCGGGCATTCGCCCGTCCTGGTCGGTATCGACCTCGTTCTGTGAAGTGAGCGCCTGCACTGGCACGCCGGCAGCAGCGTAGGCCTGCAAAAACTTTAAATAGTATTCCGCATAAACGGGAAAATAATAGCTGCGCATTGAACCGCCAAGCATACTGTTGTTGAATTTCATCCATCCGGGCGGACTCCACGGGCTGGAAAAAAGAAACAGGTCGGGATTCGTCTGGCGGGCCTGACGCAGAATGGGAAGAATATACTCGCGATCGTGCTCCACGGAGAAACGCGTCAGATCCGGGTCGGGTGCACCATCGTCGTAGCAATAGACTTTGCTTGAATAATCGCTCGACCCGACGCAGATACGGCCTACACTGAGTCCCATTTCCGCGGGGTGGAACATCTCATGAAACAACTGCTCTCGCGCGGCCGGGGCGAGCTGATTGAACATGTAGCAGGTTGCGTCGGTGAAGGCGCCACCAAAGCCCAATACCGTTTGAAATTTCGTGCCGGGGTTCAGTGTGATGTGATCGGCTGCAGGTTGCGGCGCCGCCTGAATCCAAGCGGCGCTCGGAGCCGTGACGAAGCGCTGATCGTCTGCTGTAACTTGGACAGTGATTTCCGGCTGGGGATTTGCTCTGTCGGCTTGCGGCTCGGCGAATGCCGCTGCCGGCCGCGTGAGTTCCGTGGGGCTGACGGCTGCAGCCAATCCCAAGGCCGAAAGCTCAAGAAAATCCCGCCTTGATGTTCGTCGCGCCATGCTTGCTCCTTAAAGTTTGATGTTGAGCGGCCTTTGTTAATGCTTGGACGGCGGACAGTGAGCTTCGCGCTCAGAATGAATAATGTTTTGCCGTAGGTCCCACCGAAAGCAACTGCCAAGGCCGCTCGGGCACGCCGACGGTCCCCATCATTTCACCTGAAACTCTGTAGACGAACACTTCTCCTGCGGCTATGTAAAGGTTGCCGGCCGAATCCTCGGTTACATTTTTCTCCGCCCTTTTCGGCAAAGAGACGCCGGCCGCTTCTCAGCCCCGCCGGCGCATCTCGTCTGCCAGGTGTTCGCTCGAGCGGAGGGAAAAAGCAAGAATCGAGAGCACCGGGGGTTTGTCGGTAGAGTTCACGAAAACGCTGGCGTCCGATAGATAAAGATTCGGAATGTCATGGGTTTGGCCGAATTGGTTGGTGACGAATCTCTTCCGGTCCTTGCCCATACGACAAGTGCCGATTTCGTGCTGGCTGTAGCCGGGGATCTGAGGTTCATCGTCCACCGACTCGATCACTCCGCCACTGGCTCGCAGCACTTCGGCGCAAGCCTGCTGGGCGTGCTCCCACATTTTCAGTTCGTTTTCTCCCCACTGAAAGTGAATGCGCAACTTGGGAATGCCGAAGGAGTCCTCGGCCGCGGGATCAAGATCGACATAGTTTTTCACAGAAGGCAACGTCGGGATCTGCGCCATGAAACTGACGGGAGTCGGATAACGGCGTTTCATTTCCCGCTTGAAGGAAGAACCAAAACCCTCGATGGCGTCATAGTACGCGGGAAACTCCCAGCAGCCGCCATCCGGATAAACCGAATAACCACGAACAAATCTTTCCTGCCGGGGGTGATCCAGGTTTTGCCATCGCGGCATCCAGGCGATCGAACTATCGGAGACGTTGTCGGGAAAGCTGGGTTGCCCGAGCAGCTGCGGCAAGTAGCCGGAAACGCCAGCGTACATTTGATCGCACAGGTTACGCCCCAGCTGGCCGCTGGAGTTGGCCAAGCCGTCCGGCCACTCCGATGACCTAGAGTTCAGCAGGATCCGGGTGGTTTCCAGGCAAGAGGCCGCCACCACCACCGCCCTTCCTAGGACCTCATACTCTTGCCGGCGGTTACGGTCGATATAGGCTACGCCCGAGGCTTTTCCCTCGGCATTCATGAGCACATGCGTGGCCACGGCGTTCGTGCGCAGATCCAAATTTCCTCCGGCTTCCGCCGCCGGCAGAAAAAACCACGGCGTAGAGAAGAAGGCGCCCACCTCGCAGCCGCTGCTGCAGTCCCCACAGAAATGGCAGGCCGGATGTCCCGCGTATTCGACGGTGAGTTGGGCGATGCGGTCGGGCAAGTAGGGGATTCCGAGCTTCCGCGCCCCGGCCTGAAGAATCATGTCGAAGCAGCGTAAATTCATGGGAGGCAGAAAACTGCCATCGGGATTGCTGGGGCGGTGCTGCACGGTGCTGGCTACGCCGATCAACTTCTCCACGCGAGTGTAATAAGGAGCCATCTCGTCATAGGTCACCGGCCAATCGACGTCGACTCCGTCGAGGGAGGCTGCCTGAAAATCGATCTCGGCGAAGCGTGCCGCACTGCGTCCCCAAAAATTGGTTTTTCCCCCCACGGCGGAGCAGCGCGGCCATAGCCATTCGGTGCCTGGTACCGTGGTATGCACCAGTTCGTGTTCCCAGGCTCCCTCGACGTATTCGGTGTTCACGAAATCAGGCTGCGACGGGATGCGGGTTTGGGGATCACCAAAGCCGCGATATTTCATCTCCCAGGGCATGCGATGGTTGCGGAAGTCTTTTTGCGGGTCGAGCCGCCGGCCGGAGTTCAAAGCGCAAACCTTGAGGCCGGCTTCGCACAGGGTCCGGATCGCCATGCCGCCTCCGGCTCCGGTTCCAATCACGATCACGTCATAAATCGGCTGGGCCATCGAAATCTTAGAACTGCGGAGCGGGGAGGTGACGGTGCTCGGGATCGTCCTGGTGAGGACAGGCCGGCGATTCCGCGTAGAAGCGCAAGCCTGGGAAATCCAATTCTTGGAGACCGACCTCGCTGGTGTAGAAGCCCATGACCGTGTATTCGCGCATGCGATTGAAGAAACTGCGGCCGGGTTCCTCTCCCGGACGAAATTTGCTCTTGTAGGCGAGCGGCTCGAGCAGCGAGACTTGCTGTGCGGAGCTGAGCGCAAGAAACGGCTTGCCCAAGAGTTCCTTGCTGTGGGCGTTCAGCCATGCAAAACCGGCGCGGAAGTTGCGCTGCAGCTCGGGATCTCGCCACGTCATCACATCGATGAATTCCGCCACGCCCGCCTCAGCCGCCCCCGGGGTCTCGTCGGTGGGAATGATGATCGCGGCCAACCGCTCCAGCAATGCGTACTCCGCCGCCGTGAAAAACCAGGGTCGATAGATCGCCGGCTGGATTTGAGCCAGCGGGTGCGGCTGGGAACTGCCGGCAAAGCTCCACTTGCGGAAACCGGGAAAGGTTGCGGCTGCCGCCGCCAGCGAAAGCATGCGCAGGATTTCGCGTCGCTCAACATTTTGACC
>JASHRB010000391.1 GCA_030037575.1 Candidatus Sulfotelmatobacter sp.
GCTCTCGAATGCGACCTATGCCAACAACAAAGATGAGATCATTGCCGCCATGCGCGAGCAATACAAGGAGGGCGCCGACTTCACCAAAATTTATGAAACCGGCCCGGATCGGGTGCGCGACGGCAAATTTACAACCATCTATCAGTACACAGCGGAGGAATTGAAAGCCGCGGTTGATGAAGCGGCGCGAGTGGGCAAGCGGGTTGCCGTTCACGCGACGGGAGAGCCGGGGACGCTTTTCGCGGCTGAGGCGGGCGTGGCTTCGATTGATCATGCCAATCAATTGAGCGATGAAACCATGCGCATCATGCGCGAAAAGCAGATCTTTGCCGTGCCCACTTTTACCATTTTCGAGTACTTTGCCGATCATGCGGCGTCGCCGGCCCAGGCCGCGCGCGAACAGGAGATGCTCGATTTTAAAATTCAGGATTTTCGCAAACAGCTCGCCGCCGGCGTTCCCATGGCGGTGGGTTCCGACGTCGGTCCGTTTCCTCACGGCACGCAGGCGCGCGAGTTGGTGCTGCTGGTGAAATATGGAATGACTCCGGTTGCCGCTCTCCAGGCCGATTTGCTAAATGGCGCAAAGCTGCTTGGCTGGGACGGACAGATCGGGCAGTTGGAACCGGGCTACTTGGCGGATATCGTAGCCGTACCCGGCAATCCCTTGCAGGATATCGGCGTAGTGCAGAAAGTGTCGTTCGTCATGAAGGGTGGGGTTATCTATAAGAAGTAAACCCGGCAGAGCAGCGGTCCACCTCTCTCCTCACTCAAATTTGGTAATCGTCCTGGAACAGCTCATGCGGAGAAATGTTCTCCGCCAATCCTGCTTCGTCGCTGCCTGGGTCAGGCCCCGCTCCTGCTTCTTTATGCGAATGCCGCTGGAATCTCTGCCGCAGTTCGTGAATTTCCCCTGCCAGCTTAATGATGATGTCTGACAGCGGATCACGAATGTCCTTGGGATCGGTGATCACCACGCGCTTGCCCTCGTGCAAAATGATGTGTCCGGGCACGCCGACAATCGTAGAATTCGGCGGCACGCTCCGCAGCACCACCGAGCCCGCCCCCACGCGGCAATTATCGCCAATCGTGATGTTTCCCAGCAACTTCGCCCCCGAGCCCACGGAAATGTTATTGCCCAGGGTGGGATGTCGCTTGCCTTTCTCCTTGCCGGTTCCGCCCAGGGTTACGCCCTGGTAGAGAGTGACATCGTCGCCCACGACCGCGGTTTCTCCGATGACCGTTCCCATTCCGTGATCGATAAACAAGCGCCGGCCGAGTTCGGCTCCCGGGTGAATTTCAATTCCGGTAAACACGCGTGCCACTTGGGATGTGAATCTCGCCAGGAACCGCACGCCATGCCGCCAAAGCCAATGACTCAAATGATGAGCCCAAACGGCATGGAGGCCGGGATAGCAAAGCAAAACTTCGAGATACGAGCGTGCCGCCGGGTCCGACTCAAAAACTGCCGCGACGTCTTCGCGCACGGAACGCAAAAAGCTGGTCATGGTTCAGTTGCCAGTAGTCGGTTCTCCGTTCAAGCGCTTCACAAAACCTAGCTGAGCCGTGAAAACCGTGCAAGCCGCAGAAGCAGGGAAAGAAAACTGCCGCAGCCAAGAAACTTGACGGAAAGGCCGGAGCGAACCTGGGGGCCGACAACTGAGAACGCTTCTTTTTACCCGCCGTTCTGGAAGCCGCCGCTGGCGGCGACGGTCATACGGAGATACTTGTAAGGGTTCACCGGCGTGTCATTAATGCGAACTTCGTAGTGCAGATGGGGTCCGGTTGAGCGCCCGCTCAGACCGACATAACCGATCACGTCGCCGCGGTGCACTTGCTGCCCGGCCACAACCGCAAACCCGGAAAGATGGCCGTAACGGGTAGAGATTCCGTGGCCGTGATCGAGCATGATCGCTTTACCGTATCCGCCAAGGAAATCCGCGAACGTCACCACGCCGTCAGCGGGAGCGATCACGGGATGACCGTAGTTGCTTCCAATATCCACCCCACTATGAAACGCGCCTTCCCCGTTGAACGGGTCGATGCGCTCGCCGAAGCTGCCGGTCACCGGTCCATCCACCGGCCAAAGGTTGGGGGCAGAGTTGGCGCGATACCAGTCGGCGGTGGTCGCGTTGTGGGTCATCCCCAGGCTGATACCAACCGTGGCCGCTCCGGTAAGAGCCGAATTACGCAGGGCGCTAAGCTGATCGAGTGAGGACGTGACTTCCGCATCCTGAATATCTTGTTGCGAGGCCGTAACCAGCGTCGGCTCAGATTTCAACCCATAGAGCGCCGATACTTCGCTGGCAATCGAACCGAGCGAGGCCACCTGAACGTCGCGCTCTTTCGCCACCTGTTCCAGCCGCGAATAGCGATCCCTGAGCTGCTCTTTTTCCATGCGCAGCTCGTTGTAACGCGAAACCTTCAGCAACATGCGGGCATAAGAACTGGCGATTCCGGTCAGGCTGAGGAATCCAATGGCCGCGCCCACAACGAAAAGGTATAGGTAATGGACGGGAATGGAGATCTTGCGCAGTTGCCCGTTGTCGTCCCGGGCCACAAACAGGATGTAGAAGCGTTTGCGCAAATGCTTTCCTTCTTACGCTTGACGCATCAGGGCCGGAACTTCAGGCCGGTTCTGAGGTTGCAGAAAGCCTGTTCGGACAACCTGACTTTTTCCGGGTCACGTTCCCATCTTGGGAATGGAAACTTCTAACGCGACCGTCTTCTACCCAACCGAGGGAGCAAGCCGAAAGCGCATGGTCCGCAACGAAAACGCAGTGCAGAACTTAGCTTCTCCCAAGGCGCCAAATTCGCTCGGCCAGAGTTTTGTGAATGACGTGTAAAAGGTAACAAACCGGATTCTCCCGTGTCAACGATCGGCGGGTCCGATTGGAGGTTACTTAAGGCGGGGTAACCAGAAGTCACCTCGCCCCGGTTACCCAGGCGAATGGCAAGTTCCCCACCAACCGATAAGGCCTGTCAATTGCCTTCCCTGAGTGTCGATCTTTCCTAGCTGGCCTTCCTAGTTGGCATTTTCTTTGGGACTCTTGGGAGTGATTGCCGCCACCACCGGATCCTCGCCGCTGAGCAACGGGGCGGCGATTCGCAGCGCCTCAACCTGCCGTTTCACCCTGATTAATTCCTGCTCTTTCACCCTCAGTATTTCCATAACATCTCGCATGCATCGACTCCCCAACGATGGCGCTAAGGTGATTGACGTTCTCCAGACTCTAGAGCGATCGGGATTCGGGAAACAATACACGAAGGTGCAACCCGCCGCTTGAATGCCCGGAATGATAGGGATGGTTTTTTAGAATCGTGAACGCGCGGTAGAGTTGCTCAAGAAGAACCACCCGGGCGAGCTCGTGCGCCAGCGTCATTTTTCCCAGAGAAATCACATGCTGCGCCCGGGCGCGCGCCGCTTGGCTGAATCCGTCGGCTGACCCCACGGCAAAGACCAGCGGCAATGGATTCCGGCGCTGATAGTCACCCAGGAAACGGGCAAATTCTTCGGACGAAAATTGTTTCCCGCGCGAATCCATCAGCGCCAGAGTGGATTTCCCGCCGCTTCTTCGTTCGGCTTTTTCGGTTCGACCGGCTAGCTGCAGAATGCTGCTTTCGTCGCGCGCCTGCACTGCCCGTACCTGCGCATAATGTGAAACTCGTGTCAGGTACTCGTCGGTGAGAGTTTGAATTGGCGCGTCTTTGGTTTTTCCGATCCAGGCAACGATGATTTTCACGACAAAGCGAGTTTATTTGCTTCCTGAAGCCAGCACAATCGAGGCTCCGAATTCGATATTCTCACCTCGAACATAGGGTTGCATGGCCGCCAGCGTTTCTTCGTGAAGGTCGCCAAAACCGGCCCCGCATCTCGCCTGCGAAAGACTGGTCGGCGCAGAGAAGCGAAACGGATCAGACCCTCCCGGCGCCAGCGGAGGACCGCCCACGTGCCGGTGAACGATGCCCATCGTGCTCTGCCAGAACGGTGGATCGAAGGATCCCCACGCTGCCCAAACACGCCCGCGCATTCCCAGGCAAGACTCGCAGAAGTTCATCCAGGGCTACATCGATCTCGCAAAAAACAGCACCCCAAAGCGCGAAGTCGCCAGATCCAAACTGCCGGTTGCGCAGGGCGCACTTTTCGCTCGCCGGCAAGCGGGAGGAGTTCAATCGCAACCGGGTTTTTCTTACGCGCTCTTCGAGTGCAGCGCACGCGGGCGGCGCGCCCGCGCTGCCGAACTCTGCCGAGACACGTCCGATTTTGTCTTGGCCCGGGCTTTCGATCTCGTTTCCGGCTTCAACTCCGAGGGCTCCAGCCGTCTGGCCGTCTTCCACAACCGCTCGAGATCGTAAAACTTGCGCGCCTTCTCCGAAAAAACGTGCACCACGAAGTCTCCGTAATCGACCAGAATCCACTCCGCCTGCTTGTAACCTTCGATCTGCCCCGGTCGCAACCCCGCTGCCTTCAGGCGCAGCTCGACTTCATCCGCGATGGCCTGCACTTGCCGCGGGTTTGTCCCGCTGCACAGCACGAAATAGTCGGTAAAAGCGCCCGACCCTTTTTCCATTTCGAGGATTGAAAGTTCTTCCGCCTTCTTGTCCAGACAGGCTTGAATCGCCGCCGCGACCTGCTGTTTCAGTTGCTTCTTTTTCATGCGGGAAATTCAGTCGATGGGCTTCGCTATAGTTCGAGTCGCCAGGATAAACAGGTTTCCATTGTAAACGACCGCGCCGATCCAGTTTTCCTCTTAACCGAACCGCCGCAGAGCGGTGGTCATCCTGAGCCAGCGCTGTTTGCACAGCCGGGGACCGGTGCGAGCCGCGCCATGCCCATAGCCTGCCCCGCGGGAGCGAGGCCATCGAACGGGCGCGTGGGGCTCGCCTCCCTCTCGGACCGCCCCATACCCTAGTTGCGGCTCCATCCAGAAAATGACGGAGGGAAGCTAGCGACTCCTGTACAGCCCCATTTTCTTGATGTAATCCGCCACGGCCGGATCCAGGTAGCGCGCCGGCGATTTGCCCGCCGCCGCGGCTTCACGAATCGCGGTCGAGGAAATCGGCTGATAGACGTCATCCAGCAGATGAATCCTGACGCCGCTCAAAACCAGGTCTCCCCTGGCCGCTTGTTGGTGAAAAGGTCGGGTAACTTCCGGCCTCGGCCGCAGGCTGGCGGGAAGCGCGTTGGCTACGTCGGCGAGAGAAAATCCGGGCCTGCTCGCCACTACAAATGCGCATTCTCTGAATAGCGCCTCCGCCTGATGCCATTTCGCGATGTCTTTGAAGGCGTCGACTCCAATCAGTAAAAACAGTTGGTCGGCGTTTTTCAGGGATTTTTTGAGGCGGCGGACCGTGTCAAGAGTGTAGTTCGGCTTTTCCGATTTCTCTTTTTTCGGCGAACCGATATCGGCCGCCGCCGGCGCTTCCAGCAGCGAGGGCACGAACTGCTGCTCCGCGGCCGTGGCCAGAGCAGTCATCGCGTAGCGGTGGGCGAAGTCGGAGAGTGGCTGCAATTGCTTGTGCGGAGGATTATTCGCCACAACAAAAAGAACGCGCGCGAGCTTGCATCGTTGTCGGGCCGCGCGCGCCAGCGCCATGTGCCCGCGATGGATGGGATCGAAGGTCCCGCCGAAAAAGCCAATATTCATGCGCCCAACAGTCTCCGCGTTGCTGCCGGGTTTGGCAAGTTGTTCATCGGTTTCGTCACCGAGCTGTGCAAAAGCCCTAGCTCAATCCAAACAAGCCGAGAATGACCGTCAGAATGATCACCGACAAGACCATCAGCGTGATGATCACGAACTTGCGATCCCGATCTACGGCGAAAGCGTAGACCGAGACCACGACGCGC
>JASHRB010000029.1 GCA_030037575.1 Candidatus Sulfotelmatobacter sp.
GAAGATCTATCTGAAACGCGAGGACTTGCTGCACACCGGCGCTCACAAAATCAACAACTGTCTCGGGCAGGCTCTGCTGGTCGAGCGCATGGGCAAGCATCGCGCCATCGCCGAGACCGGTGCCGGACAACATGGAGTGGCAACCGCGACTGTTTGTGCGCTCTTTGGTTTCGAGTGCGTTGTCTACATGGGGACCGAGGACATGCGGCGGCAGGAGTTGAACGTTTTCCGCATGCGGCTGCTGGGGGCCGAAGTGCGGGGCGTCGACTCGGGATCACGAACCCTGAAAGATGCAATCAACGAAGCCATGCGCGACTGGGTGACAAACGTGCGCAGCACCCATTATCTGTTGGGCAGCGTGCTGGGAGCGCACCCTTATCCCACGATGGTGCGCGATTTCCATTGCGTCATCGGCCGCGAGGCGCGCGCGCAGGTGCAAAAAGCGGAAAGAAAGCTGCCCAGCGCGGTCATCGCGTGTGTCGGGGGAGGATCGAACGCGATCGGCATTTTCCATGAATTCCTGGGAGACCAGCAGGTGCAGTTGATCGGCGTCGAAGCGGGCGGCCGCGGCGAAAATCTGGGCGAGCACGCAGCCCGCTTTCGCGGAGGCTCGCCCGGAGTTTTGCAGGGAACGTACTCTTACGTGCTGCAGGACTCCGCCGGACAGATCGCGCATACCCACTCGGTCTCGGCGGGCCTCGATTATCCTTCCATCGGGCCCGAGCACGCCGCCCTGCGCGATGCGGGGCGGGCCGAATACGTCCCCGCCTCGGATGCGGAGGCGCTCGAGGCGACAACGTTGCTGGCGCGGATAGAAGGAATTATTCCCGCTCTCGAGTCCGCCCACGCGGTGGCGGAAGCGATCAAGCGCGCTCCAAAAATGAAAAGGTCAGAGGTCGTCATCGTAAACATTTCCGGACGCGGCGACAAAGATCTAGGGATCTTGAGAGAGAACTTAGGTCTGGCTTAGCGCCTTTTGATTTTCAATTCCCATTGCCGGTCTGGTTGTCCGCAATCGGCAATTCGAAGTCGACAACAGGAAATTGCAGGTGCCTCTTACTTTCTATAAAAAGCCGGGGCTGGTGGTGTATGTAACCTGCGGCGATCCCGATTTGGCCACCACGCGGGACATTGTGCTGGCCACCCTGGCGGCCGGGGCAGATGTCATCGAACTGGGCGTGCCCTTCAGCGACCCGGTGGCCGACGGGCCGGTGATCCAGAAAGCCAGCGAACGCGCCTTAAAGAATGGCACTTGCCTTTCTCAAGTTCTAACCCTGGCCGCCGAGGTGCGGCAACAGACGCAATCTGCGGGACTGGTGGTTTTCTCATACCTGAATCCGATTTTGCGAATGGGGATGGAAAAATTTTGCAGGGTGGCGCGCCATGCCGGTGTGGACGGTGTGCTGCTGACGGATTTGCCTATCGAAGAAGCGGATGAATATGTGCAGGCGGCGCGGGCTCATGATCTGGCGCCCATTTTTCTGGCCGCGCCCACCAGCCGAGATGAGCGCTTGAAGCGCATCGCCCAAGCGTCCCAAGGATTTGTGTACGCGGTGTCGCGGACAGGAGTAACCGGAGCGCGCCAGAAGCTGGCGGATGATGCCAGACCATTGGTGCGGCGTTTGCGGCGGGTCACGAAACTGCCCATCGCCATTGGATTCGGCATTTCAACCGCGGAGCAGTTTGCCGAGGCGGGCGATTTCGCCGAGGCGGCGGTGGTGGGCAGCGCGGTTGTCGAGACCATTGAACGAAACCCGGGGCGGGAAGCGGAGGCTGTATCCGCCTTCGTACGCAAGCTCTGCGGCCGGTGAAGGGCGAAGGCGCGAATGGATATCGCAGATTGGCGTAAGAAAATCGACGCACTCGACCGGCGGCTGGTCGACCTGCTGAGCGAGCGTGCGCGGGCTGCCATCGAGATCGGCCGGCTCAAGCGGAACACCCGTTTGCCCATCTACGAACCGGATCGCGAACGGATGGTGTTTGATAATGTGCAAAAAGAAAACCCCGGACCTCTTCCCGGACCTGATCTGGTGCGCATTTTCGAGCGCATCATGGACGTGATGCGGAATATTCAGAAAGAAGGAATCCTGGCTTCCCCGGAAGCTCCGGAAGCCGAGACCGAACTGGATTCCGAAGGGAATCACTGAAGGCCGCCTATGATTGTAGCCATGCAGGACGTTGCGGATGAAATCCAGATTCAGCAGGTGATCGACCTTCTGGTGAAGCTGGGATTTGAAGTGCACCGCTCGACCGGAGCGCGGCAAACCGTGCTGGGCGCGGTGGGCGCGGGAATTGATTTCGACATTCGCAACATCGAACTGCTGCCGGGGGTGCAGGAGGTTCATCGCATCAGCTCGCCCTACAAGCTGGCGGGCAAAGGCTTTCGCCCGGAAGGGACGATTGTGAAGCTGGCCAACGGCATCCGCGTTGGCGGCAATGAAGTGGTGGTCATGGCGGGGCCGTGTTCGGTGGAAACCCGCGAGCAAATCTTGGCCACGGCGGAAGCGGTTTCAAAAGCCGGGGCAAAGGTTTTGCGCGGCGGCGCCTTTAAACCGCGCAGCTCTCCTTATTCATTTCAAGGGCACGGCGAAGACGCCCTGAAATTGCTTCGCGAAGCGGGCGAGAAATTCCAGCTGCTTGTGATCAGCGAAGTCATGGAAATTTCGCAAATTGCCCTGATGCTGCCCTACGTCGATATTCTGCAGGTGGGAGCGCGCAACATGCAGAACTTTAATCTGCTGCGGGAACTGGGAAAAGTGCGCAAGCCCGTGCTGCTGAAACGCGGTATCGCCGCCACCCTCGAAGAATTGCTGCTTTCGGCGGAATACATCATGGCCGGGGGCAACTATGACGTCATCCTGTGCGAGCGCGGCATCCGCACCTTCGAAACGTACACCCGCAACACCATGGACATTTCCGCCATTCCCATCATCCACAAACTCTCCCATCTGCCCATGACTGCGGATCCATCGCACGGTACCGGACGACGCGACAAAGTTTCTCCCATGGCGCGAGCCGCGGTCGCGGCCGGAGCGGACGCCTTGTTGATCGAAGTTCACTGTGATCCCGAAAAAGCCTGGTCGGACGGCGCGCAGTCCTTGTTTCCCCAGCAGTTCTCCCAGTTGATGGATGAATTGCGCATGATTGCGCCGGCCGTGGGACGGAAGATCGGTTAAGCCGCCGCCCCGGCGCAAATTCGCCGGGACGGCTATTGCGCGCTGTACTGGTTCGTCTACAATCGAGTTCTTTTCCCCGCGATTTCTGGTTACCCGGCGGTGAAGAATGCCCATTCGCCAAATTACGGTCATCGGCACCGGCCTCATCGGCGGTTCGTTTGCCCTGGCGCTGCGCAAACGGCGCTGGGCGGGGAAAATCGTAGGATGCGATCGTCAGTCTGCGTTGCGAAAAGCCAAGATGTGCGGCGCGATCGAAATTGGATTCACCGAGCCCGCCCAGGCCGTTCGCGGCAGCCAATTGGTGGTGTTGGCCACGCCGGTGCTGGCCATCATCGATCTTGTCGGACGGATTGGGCGAAGCCTGTCCCCCACCACATTGCTCACCGACGTTGGCAGCACCAAAGCAGGGGTGATGCAACAGGCGCTCAAAGTTTTCGGAAAAAATACGGGCGAGCGATTTCTGGGCGGACATCCCATGGCGGGAAAGGAATACTCCGGGGTCGATTACGCCGATGCGGATTTGTTTCAGAACGCAGTGTGGTTCCTGACGCCTCTGCCCCGCCAGAATTTGCACGCGGGAATCTTCGCAGAATTCATTGGCTGGATCGACCAAATCGGCGCCCGGGTTGCCATGCTTCCGGCCGATGACCACGATCGCCTATGCGCATGGATTAGCCATCTTCCCCAGATGGTTTCGACCGCGTTGGCCGCGGCATTAGTGGAGGAATTTGGAGAAGATGCACCGCTGCTTCCGGCCGGTGGCCGCGCCTTGCGCGAGATGACGAGAATAGCGGCGAGCCCTTATTCCATGTGGCGCGATATCGCCATCTCCAACCGGCAAAATTTGTCGGATGCACTGTTCAAGGTGGAGCAGCGCATCGCGCATATCCGTGAGAATTTGACCACGCGGGCTCTGGCCGAGGAATTCGAGTTAGCCCATGGACTCAAGAAAACGGAAAAACCATGATGCACCACCGCGACCCGGCGAAAACCTGTTTTCCTCTCCCCATCCGCACCTGGATCGGCGGGAGTCCGCTGGCATTAGACTGGTGAGCTCTGTGTCGGTGTGCTGAGTTTGATTTAAAATGCGGACGCGATGAACAAAGTCGTTGCCAATGCCGACGAGGCCATTCGCGACGTGGTCGACGGATGTTCCATCATGTTTGGAGGCTTCGGTCTGTGCGGCAATCCGGAGAACCTGACTCGTGCCCTGGTGCGCAAAGGCACCAAGAATCTGACCACCATCAGCAACAACGCCGGGGTCGACGGTTTGGGCATCGGCTTGTTGCTCGCCGCGGGACAGATTCGCCGGCACATCGGCACCTATGTCGGGGAAAACAAATTGCTCGAAGCCATGGTTCTCGACGGTCGAGTGCAACTGGATCTGGTGCCCCAGGGTACTTTTTCTGAGCGCATCCGCGCCGCCGGCGCCGGCATTCCGGCGTTTTTTACTCCCACCGGCGTGGGCACCGTCGTGGCCGAAGGCAAAGAAACACGCGAGTTTGACGGCCGCCTGTACGTGATGGAGCGTGCCCTCAAGGCCGATTTTGCCTTTGTGAAAGCGTGGAAGGGCGATCGCATGGGGAACCTCGTCTATCGCAAGACGGCGCGCAACTTCAATCCCATTATGGCGACCGCGGCGAAAATAACGATCGCGGAAGTGGAGCACTTGGTGGAGGCCGGTGAACTCGATGGCGACCGGATTCATACCCCCTCGATCTACGTGAAGAGAATTTTTCAAGGCCAGTTATACGAGAAGCAGATTGAAAAGCGAACACTGAGAAAAGCCAGCTGACCATGGCAGCCGTAATGAACAAGCCCGGCAAAGACGTCGACAAGCGTGAGCGCATCGTCACGCGTATCGCCCGCGAGTTGCGCGACGGATTTTATGTGAACCTGGGTATCGGTATGCCTACGCTCATCGCCAACCACGTACCGCCGGGAATCGAAGTCGTTCTCCAATCCGAAAACGGAATGCTGGGAATCGGGCCTTATCCGCTCGCAGGCCAGGAAGACGCCGATTTGATCAACGCGGGCAAAGAGACCGTCACCGAGATGGCGGGGACGTCTTATTTCTCGAGCGCCGATTCGTTTGCCATGATCCGCGGCGGGCATGTCGATTTAAGCGTGCTGGGGGCAATGGAAGTGGATGAGAAGGGAAATCTCGCCAACTGGATGATCCCCGGAAAAATGGTCAAAGGCATGGGGGGCGCGATGGATCTCGTCGCCGGCGCTCGCCGCGTGATCATTGCGATGGAACATACCACCCGCGAAGGAGCACCCAAGATTTTGAGGAAATGCACGTTGCCCCTCACTGGAGTGGGCGTGGTCGACACCATTGTGACCGAGATGGCCTATATGCGCGTGACCAAGGATGGACTGGTGCTCGAAGAAGTTGCGCCGGGATTGACGGCGGAACAGGTGCAGCGCGCCACGCAAGCCACCCTGAGGGTGGCCGGGAATTTGAGATCGATGGAAAACTGAGGGGGCGGATTGCGGCTAAATCCGGAATGGCAGGGCCAGCAGCCGGAAAGGCAGCGTGATCGCCAGAGAAACAACCTCCAGCGCTCCGTGCACCGCCACCCCAACGATCCGGAAAGGCAACAGCAGCAACCATACCAACGGATAGGCGATCAGCGCCAGCAGGGCGAGCGGCCAGCAGATCACGAAAAGCACGCAGCACAACAGAAAGGTGAACATGGGACTTCTGGTTCTTTCCTGATTGAGTATACGGCGGCGCCACCG
>JASHRB010000392.1 GCA_030037575.1 Candidatus Sulfotelmatobacter sp.
ACATATGCGCGAGGAGTCGGAAACGACGGGAAGCGCCACGCCGCAGAAGGCGGCCGAGCTGGTAACGATTGTTTAGTACCGAGATGACATTGGAAATTCAAGAGCAAAGCGAGGAGACGCGATTATGAGCACGGATGTGAAAATCCCCCAGTCCCTTCCGGTTACGCATGTTCCCGCGCCCGAAGGTGTGAAGTTGCCCATTTACATGGATAACCACGCGACCACGCCGATGGATCCGCGGGTGCTGGAAGAGATGCTGCCTTATTTCATGGAGAAATTCGGCAATGCGGCCAGCCGCAACCACTCGTTCGGCTGGGCCGGTGAAGAAGGCGTGGAGGCGGCCCGCGAGCGGGTTGCGAAACTGGTGGGTGCGACCCCCAAAGAAATCATTTTCACCTCGGGCGCGACCGAAAGCGATAACCTCGCCATCAAGGGCGTAGCCGAAATGTACCGCGAAAAAGGCAACCACATCATCACCGCGGTCACCGAGCACAAGGCGGTGCTCGATACCGGTAAGCGCCTGGAGAAGTACGGCTATCGCGTCACCTACTTGCCGGTACAAAAAGATGGCTTGATCGATCTCGAAGATCTCAAGCGCGCCCTGGATGACAAAGCCATTCTGGTCACGATCATGGCGGCCAACAATGAAATCGGCGTGTTGCAGCCCATCGCAGAAATCGGCAAGCTGTGTCACGAAAAAGGGGTTATCTTCCACAGCGACGCCACCCAGGCCATCGGCAAAATTCCCATCGATGTGAATAAGCAGAACATCGATCTGATGTCGATCTCCGCGCACAAGATGTATGGGCCGAAGGGCGTGGGCGCACTGTATGTTCGGCGCAAGAATCCGCGCGTGCAGATTTCCGCCATCATCGATGGCGGCGGCCACGAGCGCGGCATGCGGTCGGGCACTTTGAACGTTCCCGGCATCGTTGGCCTGGGTAAAGCTTGCGCCATTGCCGCGCAAGATATGGCACACGAGGCGGCGAAGCTCGCCGGCCTGCGCGAAGGGCTGCGCCACCGCATCATGAGCCGCCTCGACGAGACCTACATCAACGGTTCGATGGAGCATCGCCTGCCCGGCAACTTGAACATCAGCTTTGCTTATGTCGAAGGCGAGTCTTTGCTGATGGGCATCAACGACATCGCGGTTTCCAGTGGATCGGCGTGCACCTCTGCGACCCTTGAGCCATCTTATGTATTAAAGGCTTTGGGTGCGGGCGACGATTTGGCGCACAGCTCGATTCGCTTCGGCATTGGACGCTTCAATACAGAAGCTGAAGTCGATTATGTGGCCGATCGCGTGGTGGAGACGGTGGAGCGGCTGCGAGAACTTTCTCCACTCTACGAGATGGCGAAGGAAGGCATCAATTTGAAAGATGTGAAGTGGGCGGCAGAATAAGTAAAGCTGCGCGCCCAACGTGCAAATGCGCCCAGAGACCCTGGGGCGGCAAAAAGCAGCCGCCCAAGGACGACAAGCTAATTTGAATCGAGGAGAAGCGAATGTCATACAGCGACAAAGTCATCGATCACTACAACAATCCCCGCAACGTGGGTTCGCTCGATAAATCGAGCAACGACGTGGGCACCGGCTTGGTCGGCGCACCCGAATGCGGCGACGTGATGAAGTTGCAGATCCGCGTCAATCGCGACACCAACGTGATTGAAGAAGCCAAGTTTAAGACTTTCGGCTGCGGCTCGGCGATCGCCTCGTCTTCGCTCGCGACCGAGTGGGTCAAGGGCAAGACGGTGGATGAGGCTATGGCCATCAAGAACATGGACATCGTGAAGGAGCTGTCGCTTCCCCCGGTGAAGATCCATTGTTCCGTGCTGGCCGAGGATGCCATCCGGGCCGCGATCGGCGACTGGAAAAAGAAGCAGGAGACCGCGAAGCCGGTCGCCGTCGAAGCCCAGTAATGAACGATCCTCGCGGTCATCCCGAGCGAAGCGAAGGATCGGTGCCGTCACCGCCGGTTGCACGGATCTTTTGCGGCCCAGAGCGCGGCTCAGGATGACAAGGCCGTGACCGGGAAGGATTCGGAAGACCATGACCACTGTTGTTGAACAACCCGCTGCGCCAGCTTCCGCGAAGGGCATTGTGGTGACCGCGAAAGCCATCGCGAAGATTCGCTCCGCCATGGCCAAAGAAAACATCTCGCCCGAGCAGGGTGGGCTGCGCCTGGGCGTGCAGGGCGGGGGCTGTTCGGGACTAAGCTATAACATCCGGTTCGATACGCGGCCGCGCGAGCGCGATCGTATCTTTCAGTTCGACGACGTGCGCGTGTTCGTCGATCCGAAGTCGTTCATTTACCTGCACGGCATGACGCTCGACTACCAGGAAACGCTGATGCAGCAGGGATTCGTTTTCGTGAATCCCCAGGCCACGAAGTCGTGCGGCTGCGGCACTTCGTTCTCCGCTTGACCTGGCCCTGAGGGAGCGGGCGCCTCGCCCGCGAAAGCTGGCCGCAAGCGACCGCCCTTGCCCACAACCGAATGCCGGCGGTCGTGTGATTCGGCTTTGGCCGATGAGTAGCGATTGGGAAATGATGAGAGATCCAAGCACAATGGCGGCGAAACCCGCACCGGCGGAAACCCAGCCATGCTGGTCGTGCGGGTCGATGGGGGCCGCGCATTTCTGCGAAGCGTGCGGTAGAGTGCAGCCTCCCGCGGCGCTGGATTACTTCGCCTTCTTCGGCTGGCCGCGAAAATTAAATATCGATGTCGCTGCGCTCGACAAGGATTTCTACCAGCTCAGTCGCAAGCTGCATCCCGATCTCAACGCGCGCGCCGGTGGCCAGGAGCAGGAATGGAGCCTGGAGCAGAGTTCGATGCTGAACGATGCCCACCGCACGCTGAAAGATCCGGTTCAGCGGACCCAGTACTTACTGAAGCTCGAGGGGGTGGAAGTGGAAGAACAGTCGAAGTCGGCGACGGAGCAGGCCCGCGCCACCGGACAGATGAAGAAACAAATCGTCCCGCCAGATCTGCTGGAGGAGGTGTTCGAGTTGAACCTGCAGCTGGAAGAACTTCGCCTGCAAAAAAAAATGGGAGAGGACGATCCCGCACTCAGCGAAGAGGTTGGACGCCGGAAGCTGGAACTGGAAGAAAAGCACGAAGCCCTACTGGAGGAGCTGAAGAAGGTGTGGGCGAGCTGGGATGCGTGGATCGATCGCGGGGACGGGGAACAAGCGGTTGCACAAGACGAGCGCAAGCACGCGCTCGACAAAATGGTGGATGTGCTGAACCGGCGCAACTACATCCGCAATCTGGTGCGGGATGTGAGCGCCGCCTTGGAAAGCTGAAGCATGTCGTCGGATCGCATGGTTGGCATCGACCTGGGCACCACGAACTCTCTCCTGGCATTCATGCCCGGGGAGAGCCCTGTCGTCATCCCCGGAGAAGACGGTTCGAATCTTGTTCCTTCGCTCGTGGCGCTTGATGAAAATGATCAGCCGGTCGTGGGCAATGCGGCGCGCAAGTATCTTATCCAGACCCCCGAGCGCGCGGTCTATTCGATCAAACGGCTTATGGGGCGCGGTGTTGACGACGTTCAGGAAGAGCTTAAATTCTTCCCTTTTCGTCTCGCCCAGGATTTGCAGCCCGGTGAAATCTTGCGCATCAAGCTCGGCGGCAAAACTTTCACCCCGCCGGAAATTTCTGCGCTCATCCTCCGCCAGCTCAAGCGCAACGCCGAACGTTATTTGGCAGCGCCGGTAAGCAAGGCGGTCATCACCGTGCCCGCATATTTTAACGACGCACAGCGCCAGGCCACCAA
>JASHRB010000030.1 GCA_030037575.1 Candidatus Sulfotelmatobacter sp.
GCTTTCGAGTTTGCACGCTCGATCAGCCGCTGTTACTGTCCCCATGGTTTCAGGAGTGGCGGCCGGAAGGTCATTTGGCACGCAAGTAGCATATTTATGTTGCGAACCTGGTTATGTCGGGAGACAGGCGATGGTCATCAGCAGATCAGTAATTCTGTCGAAAAAGGACACAATATAAATCGTTGGCCCGTGGACGGAGAAGACTCGCCGCGCAAGCTGGTGCCAGTAATCACAAAGTTACACTTTGCCGCGACCAGCTCGTGCCCGAGACTTTGTTGTTTCCCTTGACAGTTTAGGAGATGACGTAGCTTTCCAGCAGTGATGGTTGAGAAAACTCCCCATCTTTTTCTAGACAGAAACACGATGTAGTCGCAGCCTCCCTGCAGGAGGCTTTTCATGTTCAAAACTCTTGACCGCCGTCCACGCACTATCGCTCGCCACGAAAACGCTCCATTGGCCGAATCAAGGCGCCGTTCCCTTGAGCACTTTGCCGCTCAGGGCGCGGCGATCCACACAATCAGAGCCGCCGCTGGAGTTATCTATCGAGCCCCGATCCTGATGAAGCTGGACGGCTCCAGCCCAGTGGAACGAAGAGATGTCGAGCGGGCTGCTAGGCGCTGGGCCCATCGTTGGTATCGAAATGCCAGCAGTCGAGGGCCAGACCAAACCGACAAAAAGTTCCGCCAGACCAGATCGTCGGTCCTGGTCGTCTGACCAAATCGCGGAAAGACCTTTTCGACGCTATGACGGTGGGCGTCGCCATCGCGGTCCGTCATAGCATCCCGGACGAAGGCCACGTTGTAACCGAGGTCATGGCCGCTGCGCGCCGTCGATTCCACGCCACCACTGGTCGAGATACCTGTCAGGACCACCTGGGTCACGCCCCGCCTGCGTAGGTAGTCGTCAAGGGAGTGCCGATGAATGCACCCACTCGTTGCTTGGTCACGATGTAGTCGCTCGGTTGCTGCTCCAGTTCGGGAACAAGCTCGGTCCAATCCGGGGGAAACGAGAACTTGGGGGTTCCGGCGTCGGTGCGGCCGGGCGCCCGCCCTGCGACGTTTACCAAAACGACGGGCAGGCCGCGCGCGCGCGAAATGCCCGCGCGAGTTGGGCCGCGCGTGCGACGATCTCGTCAGCAGGGTGCACGGTGGGCACACTGACGATTCCTTTTTGCAGGTCAATCACGACCAGGGCGGAATTCCGATCGAGTTGCATGATGAGCGCACTTGTCCTTTCCGTTTTGCGTTTAGTTCTGCAGTGTGGGCTGAGCGGCTACTTCGGCTGCTTCTTCGCAAACACACGGCTTGAAGCTGTGCTCAGCACAACGATGCCCAAGAAGAAAACTGCGAGAGCCAGATCGTTTCCGCTCGAGACCTTTCCCACTTGGAACAGAACGTAGCCGATGACGAGGTTGAATAATGCCCAAACCACGTTCACCGTCGGCGAAGATAATCCCTTGCCGGGCGGTTGGGCGAACGGCGTCGGAAAGCGATCCCCCGAAATGCCTTGCACGAAATGCGGAACAAAATTGGCGAGAAATGTTCCGGCAAAGAAACAGGCGATGTATTGATACCAGTTCACTTTGATGGTTCCTCCGGCGCGAGTTGCGCATTTGGCAAAGGTCACATTGCCGGTGAATATTCGTCGGCCACGAGACTGGTTTCGCGGTTCGGCAACAGCCCCTTCTGCCGGTAGATTGGGCGCATGATCGCCCCGATTTTCGGCAACTCGAACGCGAACCATAAAGAACCGGCGACGCAGAAAGCGCCGGTGATTATGACCGTGTGGGACGCTCCGATCCGATGGGCGAGCGTCCCTGCCAGCAGACTGCCGAAGGGCGCCGAACCGAAAAACACCGTTGTGTAATAACTCATCACCCGGGCGCGCTTGTCTTCCGCGACCAGCGACTGGATGACCGTGTTGCTGACCGCCGCTCCCTGCATCAGCCCGAAGCCGACGAAGACCATCAATACCAGCGATAGCCATAACCTGTGCGAGAGGCCAAAGAAAATCAGGGCTACACCGAGGACCGCGACCGCGATCTGCGCCATGCGCGTCAGGCCGATGACCGCCTTGCGGGCCGCCAGCGAAAGCCCCGAAATCAGCGCACCGATTCCCGAAGCGGCCGTGAGCCAGCCTAGCGTCGAGACGCCGCCTTGTAGCCGGGCGGCAAAGATCGGCAGAAGTACGGCATAGGAGTAACCCATGAGGCAGGCTAACGAGAACAGCAGCAGAATGCTCCGGATGGGGCGAAAGGTGCGAACGTAGTCCCAACCCTCGCGCATTTGTTCGAACAGCCTACTGGCTTTTCGGCTGACAGCGACTGCTTTTACACGCATCATCAACAAGGATGCGATCACGGCGAAGTAGCTCACACCATCGATCAGAAAGCACCAGCCTTCGCCCACGGCCGCAATCACCAGGCCGGCGATGGCCGGACCGATCAACCGTGCACCGTTTGCCATCGACGAGTTGATGGCGATGGCGTTACTGAGGTCGTTCGGATCGTCGACCATCGTGATGAGGAAGGATTGGCGACCGGGCATGTCGAAGGCGTTGATCAGACCCTGCAGCGCGCTAAGAGCGATGATTTCCCAGAGCGTGATGACATGGGCGAGCGTGAGCGCCGCCATGGCCAGTGATTGAACAGCGGCGGCGGTCTGTGTCCACACCAGCAGCTTGCGGCGATTGACGCGCTCGACCCACACGCCCGCAATTGGCCCTAAGGCGAAGGAAATGATCTGGCCCGCAAAGCTCACAATGCCGAGCAGCAGAGCCGAATGAGTAAGGCGATAGACGAGCCAACTGGTCGCCAGCCGAGTCATCCAGGTGCCGATCACCGAGATGCTCTGCCCCAAGAAGAACAGCTTGAAGTTGCGATGTCGCAGCGCTCGCCAGGCATGCGAAATGGAGGCGAGGAGAGAGATCTCCCGTGAGTCCGAAGTGGTTGCGGGTGCACTCACTTTTCCGCCAGACGCTTGATGATTTCACCGGCTGCCAACAGGGTTGCCTGCTCTTTTTTGTCGAGTTGGCCGACCGCATGCGCCAGCCAACTGAGCTTTGCTTCTTTGGCACTCTTGCGCGCGGCCATGCCTTTCGCGGTGAGCTGAATATTCACTTGCCGGCCGTCGCTCGGATGCGGCTTGCGCTCCACCATGCCCATCTCCTCAAGCGCGGCGACGGTGGTTCCCATCGACTGCGGTTTCATTCCCTCCGCGCGCGCAAGATTGGCGGTGGTTGAAGGTCCCTCTCTCGCGAGGCGCGCCATGACCGCGGACTCGGTCAGGGAAAGCTCATGCGAAGCAGCCGCGGCGCGCACCCGGCGCACCAAGAGCCCGATGGCCTGAATCAAGTCGGACAAATCGGTCGCGAAACTCCTTGGCGGCATCGTGTTAACAGATTACATGATTGACAGGTAAACTGACAAGGTTATCTTGTAATAGAATCCGGTAGTTTTATCGAAACCGGTCCTTGCGCAACGGCTTCTGTGAATGCCCCCCCTTTTTTTGGACGAAATCCACCACTGCCTGGCCGAAATCAACCGGTGTAGCTCAATCAAAAGAACGGAACTCTCCCCCATTCCCGGGGTTCAATCTAGTAATAGGAATTGTGGGAACATTTATGAAAACCAAATTATCTAAAACCCTGCTTACAGCGGTACTGACAAGCGCAATGATGCTGGGGACTGCCACTTCCTTGGTGGCGCAAGACCAGTCGATGGACAAGCCCTCAGCGGGTATGAGCGCTCAAGCGGATCAGGGACCGCCGCCAGAGCAGGCCGCGCCGCAGTATAACGCGCCGCAATACAATGCACCGGACCAGACCGCGCCTCAGGATGTCGCGCCTCCGCCTCCAACGGGACCCGATCAACGGCAGTACATATCGTTGCCTCCCGAGCAGTTGAATAAGCTGGTAGCCCCGATTGCGCTGTATCCCGATGCGCTCGTGGCGCAGATATTGGCCGCGTCAGCGTATCCCACTCAGATTGTAGAGGCGGACCGGATGGCACGGGAGAACCCAGGGCTGAAGGGACGCGATCTGGCCGAGGAAGTGGACCGGCAGGATTGGGATCCGAGTGTGAAGTCGCTAGTGGAGTTTCCCACGGTGCTGGCGAACCT
>JASHRB010000393.1 GCA_030037575.1 Candidatus Sulfotelmatobacter sp.
CAACCGGGAATCAAGTCTGGAGAGCTTTCACAATTGCGGAAGAGGCAAAGCCGACGCGCAAGAGCGCGCAGGGGGTGCAATATTTTGGGCCCTCGGGAGCGGCGGTGTGGTCGCCCCCCACCGTGGATTTGAAGCGCCGGGTCATGTACGTGGCGACGGGGAACAATTATTCCGGCCCCCCGACGGCGATGTCGGATGCGGTCATCGCCCTCGATTTGAACTCGGGGAAGAAGCTGTGGTCCCGGCAATTCATGGCCAGCGATCTGTGGAATGCGGGATGTGTGGCTGAGAAAAAGGACAATTGTCCGCGGCCTCGCGGCGCCGATTACGATTTCGGCGCGCCTCCCATGCTGGTTTCTGTTTCAGAAAATCGAGACATCCTCCTGCTGGCCCAAAAATCGGGTGTGGTTTATGCCCTCGATCCCGCGCGCCGCGGAGCGATGCTCTGGAAGAGCCGTCTCAGTAAGGGCGGCCCGCTGGGCGGCATCGAGTGGGGTGGCGCGGCGGATAAACGTCGCGCCTATTTCACCATCTCCGATTACGACTTCGATAATCCCATGCTCGGCGGCGGCCTGTTCGCCCTCGATCTGCGCAACGGCAAACGAGTCTGGTACGCGGCACCGCCGAAACCTGCCTGCGTGGGGCACGTGGGATGCAGCCCCGCGCAAATGGCGCCTCCGACGCTCACCCCGGGAGTTTTGTTTGCCGGATCGCTTGATGGCCATTTGCGCGCCTACAACACGCACGACGGAACCGTGCTGTGGGACTTCGATGCGGTTCGGGAATTTCGGACCACGAACGGGGTCAAGGCCCACGGCGGAGGCTTGAATGGAGCCGGCCCAACGGTTGTCGATGGCATGGTGTACGTGAACGCCGGCTACACCAACGCCATGGACGGCAATGTGCTCCTCGCCTTTGCGGCTGAGGAATGAACCGAGGATCATCCCGCCGCCTATCGGGGCAGCGTTTCCTTCATGTTCGTCAGCCCGTAACCTAGCACCGCCATGGCCGCGGCATTTTCGCGCAGTTCGACAGGAACGACTTTATCCAACGTGTCGGCCGCCGTGTGGTGATAATTGAAATAGGTTCGTCCGTCTTGCATGACGCCGAACGCAGGCACGCCGGCTTCCGACATCGAAGAGATATCGGCTCCCGGGGGATAACTACTGGGCTGCAACAGCGTGGCTCCGATGCTTGCCAGAACCGACTGCACCGGTCGTAAAAGGTCGATGACCGCGGGATTGACTTTGACCTCAAAGCCGAGCGGATGCGCCGCACCGGAATCGCTTTCGATGGCGGCCACATGATTGGGAAAATCGTGAATATACTCGACGGTGTAAGCTCTGCTTCCCGCCCCGCCGGTCTCTTCATCCATCCAGGCAATCACGCGAAGGGTGCGTGCCGGGCGCAGGTGAAGGCGCTCGAGAATTTCGGCGGTCTCCATCGCCATGACGACTCCGGCGCCGTCATCGATCGCGCCGGTGCCGAGATCCCATGAATCCAGATGCCCCGAAACCACGACGATTTGCTCGGGATGCTCGGAACCTTTGAGATCGGCGATCACGTTGTAGCTGGTTTCATCGGGCAGGTTTTGCGGAGTGAGAGTGAGGTGCATGCGCACCGGGCCTTCGGCCGCCAGATAAGCGATGAGATCGGCATCTTCGGCCGTAACGGCGCCGGCGGGAATTCCGGCAGGGCCGCTGAATCCGGTGTGCGGCAGGCGATAGTCCGCATTGCCCACGGAGCGTACCAGGCAGGCGACAGCGCCGAGATCTGCCGCTGCCTTCGGTCCGGCGCCTCGATAGCGGACGGCTTCCGCATAAGAGGCAAATGCATATCCAGCGTCTGCCTTCTGCTTGTCGAAAGGCTCGTTGAAGAAAACAATTTTGCCCGCCACCTTGTCCCGCCCAAGAGCGTTCAGTTCCTCGAAGCTATTGACCGTGACCACCTCTGCGGTGAGACCTTCGGGCGGTGTCGAGGTGCTTCCGCCGAGCGCGGTTAAGACAATCTTCTGCGCCGTGCCGGGAGTCATTCCGGGATAGTCGACCAAAGCGGCGGTTTCCGCGCCGCGAACCCAGTGCGCGACGGTAACCGGCTCCAGACGGACGTTCAGACCCAGCTGGCGAAGTTCGTTGGCCACATAATTTGCAGCGGCGGTCGCCTGCAGCGATCCGGTTTGCCGCGGGCCAATATTTTCGGTGAGATGAGCAAGCTGGCGATAAGCATAATCATCATTGAGCGCAGCAGCCTTGATGGCGGATAGCTGCTGCAGGAGAAGCGGCGGAAAATTCTGCTGCTCGGCCGGATTGGCCGCGGGCGGAGCAAACCACGAGGGCATCGAGGGCGGCTGCGGCGGAGGATTCTGGGCGGATGTGCATCGGCAAAAAACGGGCACGAGTGCCAACAACACAAAGGCGGCGCGCGGCATTTTGATCATAGGTTTGGCAGTGTAGCCGAGAGTGGTTTACGAGCGCAAAAAAGCGGCCCCATTTCTGGGGCCACATTTCCAAGAGGTCAAGATGGTAGGCGATGGTCAGGAAAGGCGATGCGACTCTCCGTTCCAGCCAGCGGAACGGAATTTCGGGAAATGGTGACGAGAGAGAATGGTGAAGATCATACGGTGGTTTGCGGCCTCTTTAGTACAGGCCAAAGAAGCATTTGCCGAACCAAAAAGGAAGGCCGACCGGGCTGTCATTCGCTTCCTGATAAGCTCTTGAAATGATTCACCTTAATTTACACCAGGGCAGTGCGCATGGGGGAACGGCCGTCCCGGGCGGTCGGATGCAGGTGCATAACAATGCACATTGACTGCACCGGGATGGCCTGAAAAAGCCGAGTCGGCGATTCCGATGAATCACCTGGTTTTGCCAATCGCCGAGGCGGCTAGCTATTCCCCGCCACTGTGCGCAGCTTGCCCGGCAGGAAATGGTATGGCGGCCACGGGCCGCTGATTGCGACCGCGCAGTTTTTTAGCTGCTTGGCGGCGGTGGTGTATCGGTTCTGATATTTCTCCACTGACTTCGAGTCGATCAGGTGAGCGATGTCGATCAGCATGCCCTCGGGAGCGACTTTCTTGCAACTGACTTCTTCTTCGAGGGGATTAAACAGTTTGTGAACCTGCACCGAAAGCGCTCGCGCTTTGGTCTGGCGCTCGCGTTCGCGGGAAGCCTTGACGCGCAGCTTCGATAGATAGTCGCCGCCAACCGTGTCCGGCAGCACCACGTCTATCATGGCTTCGCGTAGCGATCCGTCGGTGACGGTCAGCTTGATGTGCATCTCCGATTTGCCCCGAAGCTTTTCCACGCTTTGGCCGAAGGCGCGCCGGTTCACCCGGACCGCCTGGCGCAACGCGTCATCGCTGTCAAAGATGGTTCCGAACTTGAAGGGCAGAACCGTCGAGTGGCGGAAACAGCCGCTCACCACGCGGGCGTGGTCGATGGCGGCTTTTTGGTCAAGCTCTCCGCTGCTCTGGTCGTATTCGCTCACGATCACGGCAAATTCGCCGCTGGGGTAGCTGAGCACTGGAGCCCCGTTCACGCCCTGCACATTCTCGATTACGAATGGGCGCCGCGAACGGGTGCCGTTGGGCAGAGTCTGATGCTCGGTAAGGCAGTACGCGTACCACGCCATATTCCACTCTCCGAAACCGGGACGGAGGCTTACCGGCGGCCTCGTTTTGTTGTTTTGCACACGTTGAACTGCCAATTTGGAAGCTTAGCTTAGCGGTACAAGGTCAGGAATTACGCCTACTGGGAGACTCAGGTTCAAGTCCCAAAACGCATATTACTTCGGAGCGGGCGACAAATGCAACTTTTTCGTGGCACGGGGCATC
>JASHRB010000394.1 GCA_030037575.1 Candidatus Sulfotelmatobacter sp.
CAAGGCTGCTGACCGGCATCCAACAGGGGGAGGAAGATGACTGACCCACGGTATCCCATCGGCAAATTTTATTTCGACGGATCGCTGACTGAAGAGCAGAAAAAAAGCGCAATCAATGACATCGCGCAAACTCCCGCGAAGCTTCGCGCCGCGGTAAACGGGCTCTCGCCGCAGCAACTCGACGCGCCGTATCGCGACGGTGGATGGACGGTTCGCCAGCTCGTGCATCACCTTCCCGACAGCCATCTCAATGCTTACGTGCGCTGCAAACTCGCCCTCACCGAAGACGAGCCCACCATCAAGCCTTATGCCGAGGACCGCTGGGCGAATTTGGCTGATACCGAAGCGACCCCGGTCGAAGTCTCGCTCGCCCTGCTCGATTCGCTGCATGATCGCTGGGTCCGCCTGCTGCAATCGTTTACTCCCCAGCAATGGAAGCGCACCTTCCGCCATCCTGAACTCGGCTTGGTGAGTCTGGAAAAGAATCTGGTTCTCTATGCCTGGCACGGTAGGCATCACGTGGCCCATATCACTGCCTTGCGAGAAAGGAATGGTTGGTAGCGGCGCGGTGTTTGGGTTTCGGGCAACGGACTCCGCCCGGTTTCCTCCGGACCCGACGTGGAAGCGTCCGCTTTACGTCAAGCCCAATTTCCAGGCGAGATAGCTGGATGCTTCGCGCAAAACCGCATAAGCTCGCAGCGCAAAACTATGGGGCCGCGAATCCGGACGCGGGGAAACGTACACGGGGCCAATTCCTTCGTGCTCAAGCAATTTCTTTATGCGGAATACGTGATACGCGTCACTGACGGCCACGCAACTGTGCAGTCCATTGGCGCGCATGATTACCGCCACACGCACGGCCGATTGCGCGGTGTCCGACCCTTGAGTTTCGGCGATCAGATTCTGCTCCGGAATTCCGCGGTGCTCGAGATAATCGCTGCCCACGCCGCCTTCACTGAAGCTGGGATCGGCCGCCGCCCCGCCGGTTACGATGACCACAGGAGCGACGCCTTTCTGAAACAGACCGAACGCGTGATCGAGCCGAGCGCGCAAAACCGGCGAAGGATGGCCGGAATACTCGGCGGCGCCGAAAACCACAATCGCGTCGGCGCGATGCAGCTCTTGCTGCCAACCCTCGTGGATGATCTCGATGCCGGTAAAGGCAAGAAAGCCGAGCAGCGCTGCCAGAAACAGCACTGCGATCCACAACGGCCATCCCGGCCGGGGAGCACGGCTGGCAGAGTCGCGGTTCATCCCTTAGCGAAGAAGGCGGAGATGTCCTCGGCGGGAATCGCACCCTCGCGAATGATTCGCCAGCGCGCTCCGTCGTTCGTGAGATCCACAATGGTGGAGGCGACGTCGCGCGGTGAAGTTCCGCCGTCGACGACGATATTGATGCGGCCTTGCAGTTGATCGCGAACCTGCTCGGCGGTGGTGCATTCCGTCGCACCGCTGAGATTCGCCGAAGTCGCGGTGATCGGAATCGCCGCTGCCGTTACCACGGCGCGCGGAATCCTTGCGTTGGGAACGCGTAGCGCAACGTTGCCCGTATTGGCCGTCACTTTGAGCGGCAGCCGCGATCCCGCCTTCACGATGATGGTCAGCGGCCCCGGCCAGTATTTGCGGGTTAAAGCATAAAACTCGTCGGTCAAGTCCTTGGCCAGATCTTCTGCCTGATCGATGCTCTCGATCAGCAGCGAAAGCGGCTTGTGGCGGGAGCGGGTTTTGATTTCGTAAACACGGTCGACCGCGCGCAGGTTAAAAGGATCGGCCGCCAGCCCATAGAAAGTGTCGGTCGGCATGCCCAGCACTTCGCCCGCGCGAATCTGGTCGGCGGCATATTTGATCAGTGAACTCTCAGGGGAGTCACTGCTGATTTTTACGATTTCGGCGCGCACCGCGCTCCCTTCGCAACCCTACGGATTGAAGTGGTGTGAGGGTGAAACCTATCATAATACGGCATCGATGATATTCCATGCTTCGCGTACCATGAGTAGCCAGGCATGAAAGCAGCTCACGAAACCGCTCCCGCAACCTACGTCCGGCTGCGCCGCCTCGAAGGGCGGCATAATCTGCTGGTGAAAAAGCTTGGCCGCGCGTTGCGAAGCGCCGAACTGACGGAAGACGGCGATTGTGCGGTGGAGGGGTGGAGAATCGTCGAGGAAGCGATTCGCAGCGGGTTGCGCATCAATGCGGTCTTTTTTCGTGAATCGGCACAGGCGCGAGCCGGGCGCCTGCTTCCCCAGCTGGGGGCGCCCGTGGAAACCCTGCTGCTTCCCGATCCGGTTTTCAACCGCGTCGTGCCCAGCGACTCGCCCCAAGGCGTGGCCGCGCTGGTCCGGCTGAAACAATTCTCGGTTGCAGATGTGCTCCGGAGGGGAGCGCTCGGCCCGATCGTCGTGCTGGTGGCCATTCAGGACCCTGGCAATGTGGGCACGGTCATTCGCTCGGCGGAAGCGTTCGCCAGCGCCGGCGTGATTCTGGCCGAAGGCACGGTCAGTCCGTTCAATTCAAAGGTAATTCGCGCCTCGTCCGGATCGGCATTCCGGCTGCCCATTGTTCACGGACATGGCCGCGGGCAAGGGGAGAATTTCGAGATTGATGAACTCGTCGAAAAATTGCATTGCGAAAGAGTGCGCCTCATGGCCACTTCTTCGCACAAAGGGACGCCACTCGCCCAGGCGGACTTGCGAGATACGGCAATTTTTTTCGGCAACGAGGGATCCGGCCTGCCTCGCGATGTTATCGGCCAGATGGATGAAGTCATCGCGATTCCCCACACGCCGCAGGTAGAATCGCTCAATGCCGGCGTGGCGGCGAGCATCGTTTTGTACGAAGCGGCCAGACAAAGGCGCGAAACCCGCTAGCCACCGAGTCCCGGAGACGCTGAGAAATGAGCGAGCAACGCAGGGCTTTTCTCCCTGTCTTCTGCCTCCGTGCTGAAATGACTGTATGAGCCTGTTCCAACCCATCCCGGGCGCCGATCCAGCGGCCGACCGAACCCGGCCGCTGGCCGATCGCATGCGCCCGCGCTCGCTGGATGAGTACGCCGGCCAGGAGCATCTGATCGGCCCGGGAAAACCGCTGGGCGTTCAAATCGAGCGGGATGACGCCGGCTCGCTGATTTTCTGGGGACCTCCGGGAACGGGCAAGACCACCCTCGCGAAGATCATCGCGCATGCGACAAAGGCGGAGTTCATCGAATTCTCCGCCGTGCTTGCCGGGATTAAAGAAATCAAGCAGGTCATGGCCGATGCCGAGCGCGCCCGCGAATACGGCACGCGCACCATTGTTTTCGTCGACGAGATTCACCGCTTCAACAAAGCCCAGCAGGATGCCTTCCTGCCACACGTAGAGAAAGGCGACATCCGCTTGATCGGGGCAACGACCGAGAATCCGTCCTTTGAAGTCAATTCGGCCTTGCTTTCGCGCTGCCGCGTTTATGTGCTGCATCCGCTCACCGAAAATCAGATTGTGCTCTTGCTGAAGCGCGCTTTAAAGGATGAGGAACGCGGATTGGGTGCGATGAAGTTGCATGCGTCGGACGAGGCGCTGGAGACCATCGCCAGCTACAGCAGTGGCGATGCCCGCAACGCCTACAACGTGCTTGAAGTTGCCGCCGGGCTTGCGCAGCCGTCGGGAAAGCAGCCGGCGGAAATTACCCACACCATCGTGCGCGACGCATTGCAGAAGCGCATTTTGCTCTACGACAAGGCTGGCGAGGAACATTACAACCTGATTTCGGCGCTGCACAAATCGGTTCGCAACAGCGATCCCGACGCGGCGCTCTATTGGCTTGGCCGCATGATCGAAGCGGGCGAGGACCCGCTCTACATTGCGCGGCGCGTGGTGCGCATGTCGGTCGAAGATATCGGACTGGCTGATCCCCATGCGCTGGCGCTGTGCATGGCGGCCCGCGATGCCGTCGACTTCATTGGCATGCCGGAGGGGAACCTTGCGCTGGCCCAGGCGGTTGTTTATCTCTCGGTCGCACCCAAGTCGAATGCGCTTTATACAGCTTACGGCAGTGTGCAGCGGGATATTGAGCGAACTGCGGCCGAGCCAGTTCCGCTGCACCTGCGCAACGCGCCTAGCAGGCTGATGAAGGAATTAGGCTACGGCAAAAATTATGCATATGCCCATGACCTCGAGGGCAAAGTCGCCAACCTGCAATGTCTGCCGGAAAGCTTGAAAGACCGGGTTTATTACCATCCGACCAACCAAGGAATTGAGAAGCGAATTCGCGAGCGTGGGGAGGAGATTAAGAGATTGCGGAGCAGTCCGCAGTCGAGCGAGCCGGAGTGAGTGGGCGGGGGGGCCGTTCTCGCTTTCCCCCAAAGCTTGCCGCATGGGAGATCCTGGGCCCCGCCGTCTTGCCTCCTCAGACAATTGTTTTTCCTCAAAACCGCGCGCGGTGCTCTTTGAGAATGCAGCGGTCCATCACGACGAAGATGCCGTTCCGCCGGGCTTTTTCTGCGGCTTTTTCGTGGATCACGTCTTCCTGCATCCAGATCGCCGGCAGCTTGAGTTGGATGGCTTGGTCAACCACCTCCTCCACGAACTCAGGCCGGCGGAAAACATTCACAATGTCGATCTTCTCCGGCACATCGAGCAGCGAGGCATAAGCCTTCTCGCCCAGGGAGGATTCGATCTGCGGATTCACCGGAATGATGCGGTATCCCTGGCTTTGCATGTAGGCAGAAACGCCGTGGCTGGGGCGCATCGGCTCGCTGGACAGGCCAACCACCGCGATGGTTTTCGCCTGCTTCAGCAACCTGGCGATGGCATCTGCTTGCGGCCCGGTAGCCATGTCTTGCTTATTTTAAGTCTTGGGCTTGCTGGCCGCCTCCATTTTTTGCTTGTACATTTTCAGCGCCAGCTTGCGCACTGTTTCCGAAACTTCCTTATTCGATGACAGGTTTTTCAAATCCTGCGTGAGCAGGTGCTTCATCAGCCCCAGGCCGAGATCAAGCGGCGTGCGCGGATTGGATACCAGATTCCGGACCACGCCGTAATTTTTCATGAAGCGCCGTTTCAACGGGATCTGGCGGAGCACGGCTTCCAGAACATTTTTCTGCAGGGCAAATTTTTCTACTTCGCCGTCGGAAAGTTTCGGCGCTTCGAGCACCGCCAGCGCGACTACCTTCGTGCCGTCGCGAATCAGGATCGACCGCTCTTCTTTATTGCCCTTCAAAGCCAACTGAATGCGGCCTTTCACATCGAGGCCGCTGATTTTTTGCAAAGTGTTTTCACGGCGCTGAGGCGGCACGCTTGCATCAGCGGGCTTGAGGAATGCCCGGGCCGCGGCCGCAGCGGAGGTTCTCGACGGTGCTGCGACCGGAGCCGCGGCTGCGCTGGCCTCGCCGATCTCGGGCGTTCCCGGAAGGGGAGCGGACTCAGAGGCGAACGACTCCAACAGGCCCCCGACGGCCTGAAACGGCTTGTCGGGTTGGGCGGCAATCTCCGCGGCGTTCTCAGCAAGATAAGCAGCAAGGGTTTCGTCGTGAACTGCTGCCCCTTCTTCGCTCGGCTCGTCGGCAGATGTCGATTCGGCGGCCGGCAAGTCAGCGACGGACGC
>JASHRB010000395.1 GCA_030037575.1 Candidatus Sulfotelmatobacter sp.
CGGCTGCCCCAACTTGGCGTTCTCGCTCGCCAGCCGCATCGTGCAGGCAAGGGCAATCTCGCATCCGCCGCCCAGGGCGAATCCATTGATGCAGGCAATCACCGGCTTGCCTAAATTCTCAATCAAATTGAGCACGCTCTGCCCGCGATGCGTGTACTCCTTGGCCGCAACCGCATCGTTCTTCGCCAGCTCGCCAATATCGGCGCCGGCAATGAACGCCTTTTCCCCCGCGCCGGTAAAGATCACCACCCGCACCGACGGGTCCCGTTTGAGGTCATGAAACGCCGCCCGCAACTCTTCCATCGTGGCCATGTTCAGCGCGTTGAGCACCTTGGGCCGGTTCACCACCAGGGAAGCGATGGAGTTTTTCTTTTCAAGAAGTATGTTTTCGAAGTTCATAATGGAACCATCGGCCAGGACATCATCCCTCGGTTCGTTTCATGCCGCGACAACCGCATAGCAGGAGGAAATCCGTGCTCGCCGGCCGCAGCAAACCATACTACTGAGCGCAGTCGGGGCATTCACTTCCCCGTGTTGCGGCGCAGTCGAAGGATCCTTTCACGGGCGATCCGCCCGCGCGGTCTCAGGGGTTTCCGCGTAAGCTGCCAGGAAAACACTCGAGGGTGATGCAAGGGCCAGCAATCTTTCGGCTGGGGAGGAAATTTGCTCGGCAAAGTTCCTCCTCCACCCCGCATGACCACGCCTAAAAAATCTGCGCCAACCGGTGGCCGACTTCACTTGCCCTGCGCCACCTTCGCAATCTCGTCCTTGCCCAGATCGCAACTGATGCAGCGTTCGGTCCACAGCCGGTGGCCAAACACTCTGCCGCAGCGCGGGCATTTCCACTCCGTAAGCCACCAGGCGCCGGCCAAATAGACCCCGATCCAGCCTAATAGAACTGCGAAATCAACCGCTTCGCGCCACTTCACCTTCGCCGAAGCGGCGCCCACCGCCACAAAGCCCAGAAACAGTGCGACCACCAGATTTCGCCGGATGACATAGCTGTGCCAGGCGCGACGATAATGTTCGACTTCGTCTTCACCCGGCGGCTGATCAGTCTTTCTGCGCTTATATAAGAGGTTCATTTTAGAGAGATCTGGGTTCTCCTCGAAGGCGGCGGTTCGGGGAGCAAGAGCGGTGCTTCACCGCCGCCTAATTCGCCCAAGAAAGAAGAGGGCTTTAGCCCCTGGTCCGCATCCCCTCTACAGTTTATTCGCCCGCGGCTGATTCGCATCGGAATAATCGTAGAACCCTTTACCACTCTTGCGACCGTACCAGCCCGCCATCACCAGCCGCTTCAGCAGCGGAGGCGACGCGAACCGCCGCTCTTTGAACTCGTCATACATCACCTGCGTGATGTAATAGGTCGTGTCGAGCCCGACAAAATCTAGCAGCGTGAACGGCCCCATCGGATAGCCACAGCCGAGCTTCATGGCGTTATCGATATCTTCAAGCGATCCCACGCCTTCTTCGTAGGCGCGAATCGCATCCAGCAAATACGGCACCAGCAGCCGGTTTACGATGAATCCAGTTTTATCCGACGTGCGCACCGGAACCTTGCCCAGCTTCTTGGCGAACTCATAGGCGGTATGGTAAACATCGTCGGCCGTGGCAATCGTGCGCACCACCTCCACCAACTTCATCAGCGGCACCGGATTAAAAAAGTGCAGCCCAATAAACCTCTCCGGCCGCTTCACCGCCGTCAGCAACTCGGTCACGGAAATCGACGAGGTATTGGTCGCAAAGATCGCATCTTTCTTCACGATGCCGTCGATCGACGCATACATCTTCTTCTTTTCCGCCACGTTCTCGATGATGGCTTCGACGATGATGTCGCGATCGGCGAGATCGCTCTGATTCGTCGTCCCCTTTAACCGGGCACAAATCGCGTCTTTCTGCTGCGCCGTGATCCCACCTTTTTCCGGTGGCCGCTCGGCAAATTTCGCCAATGATTTTTCGATTCCGGCAAAGCCCTTGTCGAGGAATTTCTGATCGACCTCGAGCACGGTGACTTCGAACCCGGCGCTCGCGCACACTTGAGCTATTCCCGAACCCATGAGTCCACAACCCAGAACGCCTACCCTTTTTATTTCCATAGATTCCTTGGCCACGGCGGTTCCATCACGCATCACTCTGGGGGCAAGATTGCACGGCCGAGTTTAGGCCGCTTCTTTCCTTTTTTTCTTCAGCAGCTTCTTCAGCACGCGCATGCCTTTATCCACATGCTTTTCTTCCAGCAAAAATGGCGGCAAAAATCTTATCACCGTATCCTGCGTGCTGTTGAACAGCACACCCTCCGCCAGAGCATCATCCACGATCGGGCGCGCAGGAACTTCCAGGTTGAGGCCTTGAATAAATCCCCGCCCGCGAGCTTCTTTGGCGGCGGGGCTTTTCTCTGCAATTGCCGTAAGTTCTTGATTCAGATAGCGGCCGACTTTGTTTACGTTGTCGAGCAGCTTTTCTTCTTCCACGATGGCGAGGAATTCAAGCGCGACCCGGCAGGCCAAGGGACCGCCTCCGAACGTGGTGCCATGCTGGCCAGGTGAAATCGCGTTAGCGAACTCTTCTTTCGCAATAAATGCGCCCAGCGGAAGTCCGGCCGCGATGGGCTTGGCGATGGCAACGATGTCCGGAGCCACCCCGAAGGCTTGGAAAGCCAAAATGGTTCCGGTCCGGCCGAGGCCGCATTGGATTTCGTCGAAAATGAGGGCGGCTCTGTGGCGATCGGCGAGCGCGCGGCATTCGCCGAGAAATTCGACCGAACACTCATAAATTCCGCCTTCGCCGAAAATCGGCTCCAGCACAATGGCGCAAGTGTCGTCGTCGACCGCGGCGCGCAAGCCTTCGAGGTCATTCCGCTTCACAAAGGTAACTTCTTGCAGCAGCGGTTCGAAGCCTTTGCGATGCTTGTCCTGCCCGGTGAGCGAAAGCGCGCCAAACGTGCGTCCATGATAAGACCCTTCCAGCGCAAGCAGACGGCACTTGGCCTCGCCACCGACGCGATGTCCGGCAAGCCGCGCCAGCTTAATCGATCCTTCAATCGCCTCGGTGCCGGAGTTGGAAAAAAAAGCCCGGCAGGCGCCCATGGAAGCTTCGCTGGACCCGGCTGCGGCAGGCGGGCGGCTCACGAGCGTGCACAGCTTCTCGGCCAGCGCGCCCTGATATTCGTGATAATACAAATTGGAGACGTGGATCAGTTTGGCCGCCTGCTCGCGAATGGTTTTCACAATCCGGGGATGGGCGTGTCCGAGCGCATTCACCCCGATGCCGGAAACGAAATCGAGATAGCGGCGGTCGTCGAGATCGTAAAGAAACACTCCCTTGCCCCGCGTCAACACAAGGGGATAGCGAGCATAGGTGCCCAGAAGATAGCGGCGTTCCAGATCGGCGATCTGTTCGAAAGTTTTCATAGGGAGACTTGATTGTAATGGAAGAGGCGGGCGTCAGGATCGACCGCGCGCCCGGTCGCCCCGGCCTTTCCGCCCATGAGCCGCTTGGACTGGGCACTTTTTCCGACCAGGTGTTCATATCTGCGAGCGTCGCGCCGGAGTATCGGCGGGACCTCGAAATACCACCATCGAGGACACAATGTGAAGAAATGGCTTGCCCTAGCGGCTGATTCGAGCAATTGGCGGGGGGAGGGAAATAGGGGATTTGCAGCAGTGAGACGGATTTCTACAACGTCCGCCGGCAACCACGCGCCAACCTTATATTTAAGGCTGAAATCCGCCGGGGAACGCCGGGCACCGGGTTCGGGGGTTATCCCCGCCCCACGCCAACGTATTCAAATCCCATGGCGCGCAGGCGGACGGCGTCGAGCAGGTTTTTGGTATCCACGATGATCGGCTTTTTGAGCAGGTGCTTGATGCGGTCAAAATCGAGAGCGCGGAATTCTGGCCAACCGGTGCCGACGACCAGAGCGTCCATGCCTTCGGCGGCGGAATAGGCGGAATCGCAATAGCGCACCGAACCATTGAGTCGCGTCTTGGCCTCGACCAGCGCGACGGGATCGTAGGCCTTCACGCGTGCTCCCTTTGCCACCAGGGTTTCCGCCAGACGGATCGCCGAGGAACCGGCCACGGAATTCGTGTTCGGCTTAAAGGCCAGCCCGAGAATGCCCACGTCTTTGTTCTCGACCGAATTGAGCGCGGTGGCGATTTTATCAACCAGGCGATCGGCAAGCGTGTGATTCACGTCGCGCGCTGCGCTGAGAACTTTGAGAGGTAAGCCGTTTTTCTGAGCGAGGTCGGCCAGCGAATCCATGTCGGATTCGGCAAAGACGCCGCCCATCCCGGCCCCCGGCTGCAGGCAGCGCGGGGCGATTTTTTTATCCAGGCCGAGCGCCAGGGCGAGGCTAACGGCGTCGGCGCCCACGCGTTCGCACAATGCCGCAACTTCGTTAATGAAAGAAATTTTCGTGGCCACGAAGGCGGTCGCGGCCTCGCGCACAAGCTCCGCCGTAGACTGATTGGTCACGATAACCGGAACGCCGCGCATGACCAGCGGATGAAAAATCTGCTTGAGAATCTGCACGGCTTCGTTCGAAGTCGAACCCAGAATCAGGCGATCGGGCCAATTGAAGTCTTCCACGGCGCAGCCGTCGGTAAAAAACATGGGCTGAGAAACAATCGTGCCCAGCAGCCCGTTATCTTTGAACAGTTTCTCGAGCGCGTTGGCCGTGCCGACCGCAACCGGAGTCACCACGATCAGAATCGGAGGCTTGGCCGCGAAGCGCACGATCCGCATGGCCACATCGGTCAGATTTTCGGCGCCGTCTTCGGCAAGAAAAATAACTTGCGTCTTGCGCGCGAATGATTCGATGTCGGTGGAGTAAGCGAGGCGTCCCGCGCGCACATTGCGCCGAATCACTTCCTTCAAATTCTTCTCGAAGAAGGGAATGTTGCCCTGGGCCATTTCCACCATGCGGGTTCGGTCGGGGTGACAGCAGGAAACCGGGGTGCCAAAATCTGCCAAACACGCGGAAATGACCGTTCCGAGGTAACCCGAACCGTAGACCCCAATTTGCATGCGCTTCCCTCCCGCGTGTTGAAGCCCGCGCCCGAAGCGGTGTGTGGCGCAGATTCAAACTTTCCCTGATCTTTTGTTTACAGTGTCGAATGGGGCGGCGCAACGCACGGGAGGGAAACCGGAAAGTGTACGAGGGGCCATCGATTGCCGTCAGGAAGTAACGTAATGCCGGGTAACAGCAAAACGCGATTACCCGAAGAAACTCGTATCAAAACCGGGAGTTTCACCTTTTCTCGGGAAGCCACCGCGCGGGCTCTCGAGCGCGACCAACTTCGCTTCCCTTCAATGCGAAACCAGGCTGCCGCCGAGCGGCACGGGAGCCAGATCCACCCAATGGTTGGGTCCATCCTCGCGAACAAAAGTGAGGCGGTCAAGCAGAATCTGCCGGCTTCCGGAATAGCCTTGCCATCGCCGCCGCGCGATCTCGATGGCCTGCTCTGCGGCGGTTTTGGTGTTCATCTTTGCGATTGTGAGATGAGGAACGTAGGGCCACTCCTCCGCGAACCGAAGAATCTGCCGGTTCAATTCCCGGTGGAGTTCTTCCATCCTCGAGGCGCCGTGCGCCACGCCGATATAGACCGTCGCCGTAATGGGAATGAACGTTTGCATGGCGCCGAGGGTCACTTGGAACGGCTCAGCCTTTGCGCAGATTCGCTCGAGCAACTGGAGCGCTTCGCCTTCGCTCCCCTGGAGCAGACGAGGCGGAAGGAGGGTGAGATGGGCCGCCAGCAGAGGCAGACTGGGATGCAGCTCCCGGCGCAGGTTCTCGACGAAGTCTCCTATCGCGCTTTTGATGTAGGCGACCAGCGCATAGCGCGGACTCGGCATATTCGAGCAAAAATTATAGCGCGTTCCCCCGTTTCTGATCGAAAGGCGGTCGGCGTGGCAGAGTCAGAGGCAAGGTCGGGGCGGGGCGCGCAGCTTCGTAGGGCACTGGCCGTGGACGCAGAAAAAAATTCTTCAAAGCGTTTCTTGCTCTCTTTCACACCTTACGGTTTTATTGTTTTCCACAATTTGGGGAATCTGCTCTTTGTTCAAAGTTCGCCCAGACGGGCTGAACATGATCGATAAGGGCACGCTTGGCGCAGGAAAACTCCCTCCTCCGGCAATCCTGGAATTGTTTTTCAGCGGTTCGCAACCAGCCGCCATTCGCCGATTCTGGCGGAGACTTTATCGCTGGCCTGAAGGACTTCGAGAAGCAGCCGATTACCACGGCGCGCGTCGCCGAATTCCGGGCACAAATGCAGCCCTGTTCGGAGACAGTGTCCGCATATCTGTTATGGAGCCGGGTTCGGTATGCCCGTAACCTTATCTACCGTGATCAGTTCTTTGAGGTTCTTGGGCTGTGCTGGCTTCCGGGCCAGCGGACGGCTATTCACTCGCACAACGGCCAGCTCGGGTGGGTGGCGATATGGCAGGGGGCGTGGGTCTGCCGTAACTATCGTTTTGTGCGCCCTCCATTGCGAGAGAGTTTGGCAGTCGCAAGCAAACACGAGCTGCGATGGATCCGGGCGGTGGAGCTAGAGCTACTCGGCAGCGCCAGGTGTGAGGCGGATGGAACTGTCGCGGGTGGTTGACCGTCGTCGCACCACGCATCAGATCGAGAATCTGGAGAAATCTCCGCATGCAAGCGTGAGCCTCCACCTGTACTCGCGACCGATCGACGCATGCGTTGTTTTCGACCAGGTGAACCGATATTGTGAGAGGCGGCAATTGGTGTATTACAGCGCACATGGTTTGATTCTGGCGAACCCAGCCAAGGCACATGAACCACGGGCGATTCCAGCCGCGCGATGGCAATTGTGCATTCAAAAAACCTCTTGAGTCTATCCCTTTGCTGCTTGGGATTAGCCGATGGCCACGGCGATTGCAGCGATGAGCAGCGCACACGCCCAAAGAAGATCGAAGTTGAGCCAGGCGTGGCGCAACACTTGCAGTCCGATGCGGTCGTAGAGCTGAAAGAAAACCAGGGCCAGGACCGATGCGACCACCATCATGGCCGCGGTGTGCACGAGCGTCGAGAACAGAATAACGCCGAGGCCTAAGCGGAAAGCGCCAGCCATGGCGTGACTCATTCCCAGCGCGGGATGAGAGATCAAGATAGGAATCAGCATCAGTCCTGCTCCGTGCGCCGACGCCATCAGAAAGGACCAGAGGAACAGGTCGCGTGCGCCAACCCGCATGCCGGACCCACGAGGATGGCTAGCCCGGCCGAGTCGATAGAGCCCGAGGACAAAAATGATCGCCGCAACAGGCCATTTCAGCGTGTGCAGGGGAAGAAAATGTTGGACGAATCTCAGGAGGAGAACGGCGATTGCGATGGTCGCGGCATGACCCAGCGCGATTGGCCATAAAGCCCCAAGCAGCGCAGAGCTTCGCCTTTCCTGCAGACCCAACGCTAGGGCGAACAGCCAGCCCATCGCAGGATTGAGTCCGTGGTACGCGCCAAGCAGTGCCAGTGCAACCCACGGCCATGCCGAGTTCATGGATAGCAGTAAAAATCCGAAGACGCATCGCCTCCCTGCAGTCTCACCTGGTGAGGACGGAGTTCCCCGAACTCTACGAAGAATTTAGAATCGAATTGGATTCCTCCCTGGGGAGCGACGTCTAGCTTCACCATCCAACCCCCAATACCCTCCGGGTAGAACTGCCGATCCCAAGCCGCGTAGAGCGAATTTGTAAAGAACACACGTTGTCCATCCCGGCTCAGTTCGACCATTTGGGGTCCACCGTTGAGTGGTTGGTTTGGCCTCGCAGGATGAGGCCCGTGGCGAACGATGCCTCCGATATGGACCGACCCAACAAG
The DNA here is from genome assembly GCA_030037575.1 of Candidatus Sulfotelmatobacter sp. Lineage (GTDB taxonomy): Bacteria > Acidobacteriota > Terriglobia > Terriglobales > Acidobacteriaceae > Sulfotelmatobacter. The sequence continues at coordinate 7,835 of JASHRB010000395.1, forward strand.
CTTGGGATGGAACGGATCGGAGACCTCATACTGCCGCATCTCGCCCGTTCCCCAGCAGGAGGCGTAAAGGAAACAGTCGTCGAGCGAAAGGTTGATGTCTGTCAGCAATGGAGGTACAGCTTTGAAGCCTTGCAACAGTGGAGGCAATTGCGCGGGGTCGGCGGCTTCTGCAGGAATCTCTATGACCTTCTTGATCTCGAACGTTCCGTCTGAAGTTGCAGTCGTTTTGTGCCACAGCCAGATGGAACTGGACAAGTCCTTGAGCGATGTAACCACGCCCACAAAGCCGTAAGCTTTTGTCGGATCGTGCGCGGGACGGAGCTCCAGCACCATCTGCTGCTCGGAACCTAAATCCAGCGCCTGCAAGTGGCGGCGCTTGCGCAGGTCCCAGATGTGCAGGCTATGCCCATACTTCCCTGCGAGCAGCAACTCCGGGTTCACGCCATTTTCGACCATGTTCGGCGTACCCCATTCACTGGTGACCACGATGTCGTAGCCGAGATGCCATGCGAAATCGTATCCGAAGTGTTGCGGGCCGCGTTCCACCTCCCATCTGCCGAGCGGTTCGAAGTTGTCGTGATCCAGGGCAAATATGCCACCTGGACCGTCCCCGCTCGGTGACCCGAGCGCGCTCAGATAAATTCCGTCGGGGCCGCAATGTACAGTGTGTGGGCGGCTGTATCCGGTCCGCTGGTGTACAGACTGCGGCTCGATCACCTTCACGATCTTTGGTTTCTCGGGATGGGGCTTGGTGTCGAGAACGTGAATCCGGGAAGACCGAAGTCCGGGCACAATCAAGTAGCGCCGCTCTACGTGAGGATGCGGAGCATAGGGACAAAGCGCCGAGCTACATGCATTCCAGCCGAAGTGATGTAATTCGTCGCCCGCATGGGGCATCTCGACCCGACCTACGATGCCGCCATAGGTGCGCGACTGAGCATCGATGTTCACTACGGCAAGCTCATCCGGTCGAGCACTGCCAGTGGCGTTTAAGGCAGCGACATACGCCAGCTTCTCAGGAGGCGCCTGAGCCGCCAGCTTCGGGGAAGGATAGAAAGTGGGATCAGCTTTAAGCAGCATTGAGGTTTTGGACCTCCCATTCAAAAATAGCGTTTGCTCGAGCCCGCGATGAGACTCGCCACCGCCTTGCCAGCACAATCAGCTTTAGTCTATTATATCCATAGACATGATATATTATTGGGGGAGTTAATCCAATGACCACCCGGCGTCCATCCCTGCTTCGCTGTCGATAACCCGGCGCATCCCCCGCCCGCCCACTCATCGAGCAAACCTAAACCTAGCGAAGACGGAAGGAGTTCCACAATGAGGCTTAAATCCCATTTCAGATCGCCAATTTCTCGGCTTTTGATATTCCTGCTTGTCTTTGTCTCTCCGGCCATTGCCGAAACCCTGGATGGGATCTGGGACGGGACGGTGACGGTAAACGATGTTGCCATCCCGTTCCAGATGGAGTTCTCCAGCAAGGGATCGAATGTCCAGAGTTACTTCTTCAACGGTGACGATCGAGTGAATCCATCCAGCGAAGGAACGTTTCATGATGGCTTCCTCGTGCTCAAGTTCGCCAGCTATGGAACTCGGCTGTCGGCCAAGCTGAAAGATGGAACTCTGATCGGATTGTATGAGGGTGGACGGGGCAGTTCGTATCCGTTCGAAGCTAAGCGCCATCAGCCTTCGGTGGTGCCAGCCAACGCCCGCACAACGCCCTCCATTGAGGGCAACTGGGAAATTCAGGTGAAGAGTGCAAAGGGAGAATCGGCATGGCATTTCGTGGTAAGGCAGTCGGCCACACATGTGTCGGCGGCGATCCTGCGGGTTGACGGCGACACCGGAACCCTTGCGGGCGATTATAAGGACGGCGAATTCGTCTTGAGTCACTTCACCGGCGAGCGCCCATTCCTCGTGGTGGTGACGCCGCTCAACGACGGCAGCCTTGGCCTCGAAATCAGCAACTACCGCGAGACGCAGACGCTTCTCGCCTTTCGCCCGGAGGTGGCCCGTGCCAAAGGCTTGCTCCCCCCAGACGATCCGACCCAACACACGAGAATGAGGAATCCGAGTGAGCCTCTGCATTTCAGTTTTCCCGATCTAAATGGACGGATCGTCTCTGACCGCGATCCGCACTTCCGCGGGAAGGTATTGCTGATCAACATTACTGGCAGTTGGTGCCCCAATTGCCATGACGAGGCTCCCTTCCTCGAAACTTTGTACCGCAAATACCACCATCAGGGGTTGGAGATTGTGGGGCTGGATTTTGAGCCAGAGGAGCAGTTGCAAGATTGGTCGCGACTGCGAGCCTTCATTCAGCGCTATGGCATCGACTACACCTACCTGATTGCAGGCGAACCCAGCCAGCTGAACGAAAAAATACCCCAGGCTGAGAATCTGAATGCCTGGCCCACCACTTTTTTGGTCGGTCGCAATGGACTCGTTCAAGCCATACATACCGGGTTCAGCAGCCGCGCGAGCGGCCAATTCGACTCCGCTCTGAGAAATCAGATCGAGAGTGACGTGGCGCGTCTGCTTTCTGAGAACGTGCGCACCGCAAGCAGCCCGATAGGCGGAGCCAAAACAGATGCCGACCGATAGCTGCGAAGTCGATTTTCTGCACATGATTGGCGAGCATGGGGCAAAGGGAGATACGTTCGACGAAACCCTGGCCAGCACAGTTGATTTTGCGGTTTGGCTGGTACGTTGCGATGAGTGCGTTGCTTATGTTCGCGAAGGCTCAGAACTGGTGCCTTGGGTCTGGAAGCACTCGGGAGACACATCGATCGAGCAATCCAGGGTCGCCATCGATCGCGGGTACGGTGCGGTGCTCGCCCGGCACCGGCAACCAATTGCGATCTCTCAACGTATCTCCGAGCCATCCACCATCAAGGACTTCAGCGCCTGGTCAACGGACCCTGGAGAAACATTCGTATCGGTCCCGCTTCTCGCGCGGTCCACGCTGTTCGGAGCAATCGACCTCAAACACCACCGACCGCATTTGTACAGCCGCCGCGAATTCAAACTGCTTTCGAGCATTGGCTATCTGTTGGGCGCTGACATTTGCATCTCGCACTTGGAGAATGAGAATTCCGATCTCGTGTTGCAACTTGAGACGCGAAAGCTTGTCGAGCGAAGCAAGGGCATTCTGGAGCCTGATGGGGGATTGAGCGAGGAAGCTTACCTCGCCTTACAGCCTCAAAAGCGGGGGGAAGGGTCGTCCGACGAAAGAGGTCGCGCAGGCAATCACTCTCAGCGACCAGGTGAAGCGGAGTTCCTGCGCAAAATGAGCGGAAAACTGGCGCGGTAAGCCAAGGGGCAAGGCGAGGGCTTACGGAACCTCATCGGCGGTTCGATTCCGCCCGCGCCTGCCTTTCTCTTTGTTCCCAGCCGTGTGATGGCATCTGATGGCCCTCCATGATCCGCAACATCATTTGCGATTTTCATAATTGGATACGAGTCCTTCCGTTATCCAATTCGAACTGGAGCAAGCGGCGGCGACGGCTTCCGCGAATTTGTAGCAGCTCAAGGAGCTACCCGCCTCTCATGGTTTACGATGGGCGCGGCTGGCCTGCAAGCGCAGCAAAGCCGCGACCAGCGCATCGATATCCTCGCAGGTGTTGTAGAACGCCAGCGATGGGCGAACCGTGCTCTCCACTCCCATGCGGCGCAAAATGGGCTGCGCACAGTGGTGGCCGGCACGGACGGCAATCCCTTCCTGGTTCAGCGCCACACCGACATCTTCTGTGCGAATGTCGTCAATCACAAACGACAACACTCCCGCCTTCTCCTGGGCCAGGCCGATCAGGCGC
>JASHRB010000396.1 GCA_030037575.1 Candidatus Sulfotelmatobacter sp.
GACCCCTCCATCGAGGATGGGAATGGGCAATAAGTTAAAAATGCCGAGGTTCAAACTGATGCCGGCGGTCAACTCCATCAGCGGAGTCCAGCCCTTTTGCTGAGCGGCATAGCCCGCATCCTGAGCGATCCCGATCGGGCCCGACACGGCGCGCAGAGAAACTTTGCGCTCCACAATTTTCTTCGCCAGCTCCAGGATGAGCAAAGAATATTTCTTGTTCTGATCGAGAGAGAGGCTCAGCGCCTGAGCAAAGGGTAAGCGTGTTACCTTCAGTCCCTTCTTGTCGAGAAATCCCAGACGGTATCTCCACTCTTTTGGGTCCTCGGTCTTCGAGAGCACCGGGGTCAAGTGAAATTTCAGGGTCTGGTTATCCCGGAGCACCTCGAGATCGACCGGGCTGTCCTTGGTTTGCTGAAGATCGTCAATCAGGGCCTCAATCGACAGCAGGGGCTGGCCGTTCAGGGCCACCACCCGGTCGCCCTCTTTCAACCCGGCTTTGGCAGCGGGCGTGTCGGCTTCCACCTGGTCGATGATCACCGGGTCCAGGGGAAACCAGCCGGCGGAGCCAACCTCCGAGGAAGTTACCGCCTGCGGCACAATGGTTTTCCGGAAAGTCTGGTTTCCGCGCTGGACGGTAATATCCAGCGGTTGGTTAGGGCTTAGCCATACCCGCGGCTGCAGCTGTTCCCAGGTGGGATTGGTCATGCCATCGACCTTCACGATGCGATCGCCCTGCTGCAAGCCGATGCGGGCGGCGGGGGAACCGTGCTTTACTCCTTCTATCACCGCCGGTTGGTCGAGGAACGCCGGGTACTCGTAGTGCACCATGTACACCACAGTGAGCAGAACGATGGCCAGCAAAATGTTCATCGCTGGGCCGGCGATTGCAATCAGAAAACGATGCCAGCGGGGATGCGACATGAACTCGGCGGGATCGCCGGTGCGCTCATCCATGGGATTTTCGCCGCTCATTTTCACGTACCCGCCAAGAGGAATGGCGTTAACCCGGTAGTCGGTATCGCCCTTGCGGATGCCGAAAAGGCGCTTGCCGAATCCGATGGCAAACTGCTCCACCCGCACACCCAGCAATTTGGCCACAGCATAGTGGCCCAATTCGTGGATTAAAATCATGAACCCGAGAACGACCGCGACGGCGACGACAGAGATGAAGAAATCGTACATAAAAGAGATTACGTAACAGCTCCCCTGTTAGATTCACCTAGGCCATGGATGTTGCGTCTGCCTGAATCGTTTGCTTAATGCTTTTCTTAATGGTTGAAATCCGTTCTCGAGCCTGTCGGCGGGCCGCGGCGTCGGCTTCAAGCACTTGGGCAATCGACTCGAGCCTCCCATCATTGGATGCTAAAACTGCGTCTTCGATGATCCTGGGAATCTGATCGAAGCGGATGCTGCCCTCCAGAAACGCTGCCACCGCGATTTCATCGGCGGCGTTGAGCGCCACTGTCTTGGCCCCTCCGGCTTCGGCGGCTTCGTAGGCGAGGCGAAGACAAGGAAATTTATTCACGTCGGGCGGGGCGAAGTCCAGATGACGCAAGTTACTTACCGGAAAACGCATATCCGAATGAATCCGTTCGGGATAGGTCAGAGCGTAAAGAATCGGCAGCCGCATATCGGTCACCGAGAACTGAGCAAGTAGGCTGCCATCCACAAACTCAACCATGGAGTGAATGGTCGACTGGGGGTGAACCATGACCTCCACTTTCGAGGGCGGCATGTGAAATAAGCGGCAGGCTTCGATGACTTCGAAGCCCTTATTCATTAATGTGGCCGAGTCGATGGTGATGCGCTTGCCCATCTTCCAGGTGGGATGATTCAGCGCCTGCTCGACGGTGATCGAAGCAAATTCAGCCAGCGGGGTCGTCAAAAATGGCCCGCCGGAGGCAGTGAGCCAGATGCGCTCGACTTCCTCCCTTCGTCCTCCGCGCAGACACTGGTGAACGGCGTTATGTTCGCTGTCGATCGGAAGCAACGGCGTATTTTGCTTGCGCGCCTCGGCCGTGATCAGCTCGCCGGCAGCGACCAGACATTCTTTATTGGCCAGGCCCAGCGTTTTGCCTGCTTTCGCGGCCTCGTAGGTGGCTTCCAGGCCGGCCACGCCCACGATGGCGCTGACCACAAAATCAACCTCGGGAAGCGTAGCCACACGCACCAAACCTGCCGGGCCGTGCACCAGTTCGACGCCGCTGATCCCCGCTTGCTTTAAGCGCGAGCGCAGCATCTCCGCGTCCACGTCGGAGGCCACAGATGCCAAGCGTGGCCGCCAGTGCTCGATCTGCTCAAAGACCGCGTTCAAATTGTTGCCGGCGGCAAGCGCCACGATCTGAAAACGATGGGGATACGTTTCGACCACGCGCAGCGTGCTGCGGCCGATCGATCCGGTCGATCCCAGGATGGCAATGCGTTTCATAACAGAGAAACTGCCAGCAACAGAGACAAACCCACATTTTACGCGTTACCAGGGGCGTGCGGGAGGGAAGAATGCGGCCACGTAAATCCACAGTAGGGGGGCGGCAAACAAAAGCGCATCGATGCGGTCCAGCAGACCGCCGTGACCGGGAAGAATTGTTCCTGAATCTTTCGCCCCGGCGCCGCGCTTGATGAGGGACTCGACCAGATCGCCCAACTGGGCCGCGAGGTTCACCATGATGGTCAACAGAATGATCGGCCAGGCTTCGGGCTTTTCCAGGCCGAACATGCCGTCGCGGCGTTCGATCAGGCCAATCCGCAGCAGCCATGAACTGATTTGCAGGGCCTGGCTGAGGAGCAGGCAGCCGACAATCAGGCTGGCGGCAAGTGATGCTGCGGCGCCCTCCCACGTCTTCCTGGGGCTGAGGCGCGGCGCCATCAAGTGATGGCCCAGCCAGTGACCGACGAAGTAGGCGAAAATGTCTCCCGCCCACACCACCAGCAGCAAATAAAGCAGCCACAACCCTCCCGCCACCTGCTCGCGCAGGTGGACCAGCATGGCGAGTGGCGCGGCGATGTACACGAATGCAAAGGCGGAGGCCGCGGCTGCCGGGTATCCGCTACTCAACTGGGACCGCGGCCGCAGGGCGACAGTTAAAAAGACAAATGGAGCGATGGCGGAGGCGAAGCCCAGGCCGAGCACGAATTTCAAGGCCGACAGTTGCGGCGGCGCCTCGGCGGAGCTTATGGCCAGGAATAGAAAAAAAAGTCCAATGAAAAGATAAGTCGGCAGGCGCATCGTACGTACGGAATAGGACTCCGCCAGCTTGAGGAATTCCTGCACCGTCACCAAGGCGATGGCGGCGATGATTACAGCGACCACCGGAACCGGCGCGCGCAGCACCAGCAGCAGGACAATTGGAATCAGCACGACTGCGGTCGCGATGCGTTTGAGCAAGGGCGTGATTCGAAGAAAGTGAAGAACTATTTAACCATAGAGTCGGTCAAAAACTCTTCAGCGCAAAGTTTTGAGGAGGCTTGGCCAACCGGGCAAAACTGTCGCTTCAGCGCTTCAGCCACAGCGGTTTACAGAGGTTCGCGGGGACAAAAGCGGTTCGCGCCGCTATCTGCGTCTGCGCGGCTCCCGGGGAAAGGACTTTCGGTCACTCGCGTGCGGTCTTCTCCGGGGCGGCATGCTGCGGTTGCGCATGGGCATCGCCGTTCAGCCCGCCGTAACGGCGCTCGCGTTTTTGAAATTCGGCAATGGCTTCGAGCAGATGCACGCCGCGAAAATCGGGCCATAGAGTCGGCGTGACGTAAATTTCGGCGTAAGCCAATTGCCACAGCAGGAAATTGCTCAACCGCATTTCGCCGGAAGTGCGAACCACCAAATCCGGGTCTGGCAAATTGCGCGTGTAAAGGTGCTCGCCCACCGTTTCTTCGTCGACACGCAGGTGCTCGATGCCGCCGTTTTGCGACGCCGCTTCGAGCATTGATCGAAAAGCATCGACCAGTTCGCTGCGCGCACTGTAATTCAGCGCAAGCGTCAGCACCGTGCCGGTGTTGCCCGAGGTGCTCTGCTCCGCCCATCGCATGCGTTCTTGAACATCTTCGGGCAGCTCGTGCCGCCGGCCGATATACGCCAGGCGAATATTGTTTCGATTGAGCGTGGGCAATTCGGCCTTCAAATAGCGGCTCAGCAGGCGCATCAGAAAATCGACCTCACTCTTGGGCCGCTTTTTCCAGTTTTCTTCGGAAAACGCGTACAAGGTGACAGCGTGAATGCCGATACGGGCGGCAGTTTCCACGGTCGAGCGCACCGCCGCGACTCCGGCGCGATGGCCGGCCACGCGCGGCATGTGGCGCCGTTTAGCCCAGCGTCCGTTGCCGTCCATGATGATCGCGATGTGTCGTGGGAGCCGCGCTGGATCGAGCTTACGGTAGACTTCACTCTCCTTGTGATCCAACCCGGCGGGAACTCTGGCCTGCAAGGCTCATCCCCTTCCGAAGGTTGAGGCTAACACGGTGGGGAGGGAGAGGGCAATGAGCTGCGTGCACTACGCGCGCTACTTCGCCTCCTCCGGCACAATCCTCAGCTCCACTTTCTCCGTATGCCGTAGCAGCGTCAGCCCGGAACCCACGCCGGCGTGCACGTCTGTGAGCAAACGATGCAGGTCGTCCACTCCCGCCACCGGCTTGCCTCCGAGCGCAACAATCACATCCCCGTCGCGCAAGCCGGCCCGCATCGCCGGGCTATTTTCTTCCCGGGATAAAACCAAAGCTCCCGATTCTTTCGGCAGATCGTAGAAGCGCACAACCCGCCGATGAATGGGCACGGTTTGCGCCGAGACGCCGATGTAGCTGCGGCGGATGCGTCCGTCGCGCAACAGGCGGCTGGCGACGAACTTCGCGGTATTGATGCCAATGGCGAAGCAGATGCCCTGCGCCGGCAGAATGGTCGCTGTGTTCACGCCCACGACCCGGCCGGCTGAATCAACGAGCGGCCCTCCCGAGTTGCCCGGGTTAAGCGCAGCATCGGTTTGAATCACATCATCGATCAGGCGCCCCGAGTAGGAGCGCAAGGAACGGCCCAGCGCGCTGACTACGCCTGCGGTTACCGTCGACTGAAATCCATATGGATTGCCGATCGCGACCACCAGCTGCCCTACGCGAAGCTGCTGCGAATCGCCCAGCGCGGCAGCGCTAAGGCCAGGTTCATCGATGCGAATCACGGCAAGATCGCTCGCAGGATCGTCGCCGATGGCGCTGGCGGGCCGGCGCCGCCCATCGGAGAAGCTGACATGGATGCGCTTGGCCTCATGGACCACGTGACTGTTGGTGAGAATCAGGCCGTCGGGAGTGAAGACGAAGCCCGAGCCTCCGCCTCGGCGTTCGCGCGGTTCGCCCGAGTGGCTGCGCCCGGCTTGATGCACTTCAATGTTGACCACCGAAGGGCTGACTCGCCCGACTGCGCCGGTGACGGCGCGCGAGTACGCATCGAGCAGCGCATCGTCAGCCGATGACGAGCCCTCGATCGCCTGCGATCCCAGGCGCACACCTTCCTTGCATCGGGCAGCGCCCGCTTGGGCGATGCCCAGGGGACGAACAGGCGGGGTTGAAAATTTTCCAGCTTCTTCCCCTTCCATGCTGGATAGATGTTGATCGATCTGTTCGGGATTCAGCCGGTGCAACTGGAGGGCCACAAGGGCGGAGCCTGAGCCGCATTCTCCCAGCACTGGCCGTGCCTTACTGCCCGGTCAGAAGAAAAATCGGATTCTGGTTTGGCGGTTCGCCGTTTGCCTGAATGGCACCGTGACTGAACGCCGCAGGCAGATCGGTGATCACGGTATTCGCAGGCGAGGAGGTGTTGGTGGGATCGTTGACGTTGTTGTCGAGCGTGTTGACTACAGCCACCGCGCCGGCATCGCATATGCCCACGTACACGCGGCTGCTGTCGACCGAAGAGGTGGTAAAAACCCGGAAGCGCGTGGTGTTTGGCGAATAAGTAGCCGGAGGAACCACGGGAACGCAGGTCGAAACCGGCGGCACGGCGTACTGATACTTGTCAGCGCTCACATCGGCTGCGAACGGAGGATCGGTGAGCAGAGTAAGGGAGGTCGTGAAACTGAGATCGTAGGCATCGAACACCGACAACCGCGGAATCACGCAGGGAGAAGACGCGCCGACGAACGGATCGGGACAGGAAGACTCGGTTTCGTAGCTGGCGACGTAGAAGTATTCTCCATTGGGAAGGCCGGTCACGGAAGCGGGGGAACAGCCTGATGGACACGGGCCTGAACCCGGGGCAAAAGAAATCTGTTGGAGCAGGCTGGGCGTGTCGTTGGCGCCGCCGAAAACCGAGAAAATGTACAGTCTGTCGGTTACGGGGTTGGTTACATAAAGGCGGTTGAGGTTCGGATCGTAGAAAATAAAATTCGCCCCTGCTCCTACAGGAGAGCTGCTAATCACCGTATCCGTCTGGGTGTTGACCGTTACCAACTGCCCATCGCCTTGCGTTAATGCATAAACCTTCTGGCTGTCGCTGCGGGCCACGAGCCAAACCGGCGTCATCCCGGTGAATCCGCTGACCAATGTCGAGGAAAGGTTAACCGGGTCTACGTCGCTGATGGAATTGCTGCCCTGGTTGGCCACATAGAGTTTGAGGGCGTCGGGAGTTTCGGCCATGGCCACGGGATTGGTCCCCACCGTGCCCGTATTGACTACCGCGTTGAGCGTCACGCTGATCGCGCTTACGGAATTGGTGCCGAAGTTGGCCACGTACATGAATGAGTTCTGCGTGGTATTCAGGAACACCGGCAATGAACCGCTGGCCAGAGGAATATTGTTTACCGGGCCCAACCCTTCGGTGGTTGAGGACGAGGCCGCTGGACTAAAGAACGAAATCAAGTCCAGCCCGCCCGGTTGCAAGCTGGCTGCACTTGCCACGAAGACCGCGCTGTTGTTGGGAGTAGTGGCGATGTGGGTAGGATTATCGCCGAGGTTGGGCGCGCTGGCATCGGAACTCGGGGTTTCGCCGATAATGCTGTCGCCGCCGACATCGATCTGCATGGCGTTGCCGGGATAGTTGGGCACATTCACGCTGATTTCGAACACGGAATGAAAGGCAGAGGGTTGCGGAGGCGCTTCCACGGGGCAGTTGGGCAGTCCGCCCTGCGAGCAGGGCAACACCACCGGACGGTAGACTTCCCCGCAAGCCGCCCATAGCACAATTGCCACCACCATGGCCGCCAACCCGACCACGCGTTGAAAACTCATCAGCACCCCAGAAGAAAGCTTTTTGGCCTGCGAGGAATTCAATATTCTATCGGCTGGGCAAAATCTCCGCCAGTGCCCTGGGGCTTTAGCCACCAACCCTTCGCTCCCGGCACACGTGTCTCTGGGATGCGGGGCAGAGACGGCAAGTTGGATTGGCCGGCGAGAATGTTTGATGTGAAAGGAAGGGCCGCGGCCAGGGATGGCCAAACATCCGCCCGCCAAACGACATGCGGCGGAAGCCTGAAAGCCCAAGCCCCGAGGCGAGTTCTACGAACGGCGACGCGACCGGCCGCTGGCTGCCGCCGCTGGCCCGTCCGACTTTGCCGCGGCCGCGGGTTTTTTCTTGCCTTCCATTTGCGCGAGACTCTGCTTCAGTGCGGCCATCAGATCCACCACCGGAGCCAGCTTCTTCGGTTTTTCGACCTCCGCCACTTCTCCGCCCTCCAGTTTGGCCGCGATCAGCTTCTTCAGATTTTCCTGATACGAGTCTTTATATTTTTCCGGATTCCATTCGTCAGCCAGGGCTGCAATGAGCTGGTGCGCGACCTTGACTTCCGCTTCTTTCAACTCCACATCCGGCGCACCAAATCCTTCCACCTTGCGCACTTCTTCTTGGTAATACATCGTGTGCAGCATCAAGCCGCCTTCGGAGGGCCGTAAAAAACACGTGTACTCGCGGTTGTGCATGGTGATCTTGGCAATCGCCACGTACTCACTCTCTGCGAGCGCCTTGGTCAGCAGCGCATAGGGACGCCTTCCCGCCTCTTCCGGCATCATGTAATACGAAGACTCGAAATACACCGGATCGACTTCGCTCTCTTTCACGAACTCCAAGATCTCCATCGTCTTGGCGGTCTGCGGCTCGATCTTTTTGATTTCTTCCGGCTCCATGATGATGTACTCGTCCTTGCGAAACTCATAGCCCTTCACAATGTCGTTGCGATCGACGACCACCCCCTCGGCCTGGCAAACATACTGCTGCTTCAGCCGTGACTTATCCGTGCGATGCAACATATTGAACGAAATGCCGGAACTGCGCGCGCCGGAAAACAACCGCACCGGCATGGAGATCAAGCCAAAGGTTAAATGTCCCGACCAAACCGACGATGGCATAGTCCTGTTCTCCTCAACCACATCTCGAATGGGGACGGCCGCCCTGGTTGGCCTGCGGCCCTCGAGCAAGCGCAGCGCGGCCCACGCGTCCGGTCGAGCCGCCGCTCGACTCAAGCCAAACAACAACGCTAAGGCACCCAGAATTGGGAGTTTAGCCCAGAAAGCGAAACGTTTGATGCAGAAATTTATCGCCCGGAAGCGCAACGCAAAGCCAAAAGTAATGGGGCCGTCAGCGTACGAACGCAACCGGTTGGGGTTAATTGCCCCGATTCATCCGCCATCTAGTGCAAAACCAGCGATACCGCGGCCGTAAAGCGGAGCCTATGCCAAACCGTCAAAGGGAAATGCATTGGCTAACCACCCATAGAACCGATATTTGTTGCTCCCAGTTCACTGATCGCGCCTTTCCGTTATTGTGGAACAACCCTCCCAACTTTGTGGGGAGAAATTTCTGCCTGGCTTGGTTTACCCCGGTTGCGGCTTTCTTCGTCATCAGTCCGGGGTTGGCGTATTGAATGACGGTTTGCTGGAGGCTGGGGAAAATCCAACCAGTTCGCGCACGATGGCCGGTCACAGACAACTTTGCTGAAGCCGCCGGGCCTCCGGGTTCATCTCTAACTGGGCGTGCGGCAAGGCTGCTGAC
>JASHRB010000397.1 GCA_030037575.1 Candidatus Sulfotelmatobacter sp.
TGGCGTCTTCGTGCCCGCCAAGAATGTCGATCGCGTTGCCGCTGATGCGCAGGCGCGGCCCGGGGTAGAGTCCCTGGTCAATGGCATTACGAACCGCGCTGTCGGCCGAACCGGCGCCTTCGGTTCCCATATCGCGCTCGGCTGTGAATCCGGCCAGGACATCGTCGCGCGCGGCCAATAGCGCCCTGATCGTGCGCTGCGGCACGGACTCTTCGACGGTCTGCAAATCCTCCGCGCCGGGATGCAGAAAAAGATGCACGTGGGCGTCGATCAACCCGGGCATCAAGACGCCGTCTCCCAAATCGATGACTTCGGCGTCTGCGGGCCGCTTCACCGAGGTGCCGACTTCAACAATTCGCCCGCTTTCGACCAAAATCTCCCCGGGCTTGATCAGTCGTCCATTCTTTACATCGAGCACACCAGCCGCGTGCAGGACCATGGCGTGGTTTGGAAGGTCAGCCTGATCTCGTGCAGGGCAAATTGCAGCCAGCGCCAGCAGGAGGAAGGGGAGACGCAAAACAAGGGAGAAATGGGGCTCGATTCGCTTCATGGGGGTCGTTGGGGATGGTACCACTCCCGGGAGTGACCGCACTAGCGCAGTCGAGTGGAAGTTCCGGCTGCTCAATAAAACCAGCCCGCTGTGCGGGGTGATCGCGGACGAAGCCGTCTTTCCCTGCGAAGCGAGGCATCTTTTTCACCGAGGCGCTGGCGATTCGTCAGCAGCCTCATTCCGGCCAAGGTTTTAAGCACCCTTCAATTCCTCCAGCAATGCCCTCGACACCTGCTTTTCCTGCTCTCGAGTGAGCTTCTTTCCCTGGGCGGTCAGGTAAAACACGTCAATGGCCATCTGGCCTTCCGTGTCGATCAGTGCGATCTCAATATTGCATTGTTGCCCCGCCAGGCACGAGCTGATTTTGTGCAACAGCCGGGGACGATCCTGCGCAATCACCTGCAGCAGCGTCGTGGTCGAAGAACATTCGTTGTCAAAATCAACTCGCGTTTCTATGACGACTTTCACGCTTGAGCTTTTTTCACCGCGTTGCCGGTCGCGCAGCATCTTCTCGAGGTCAGCCTTGCCGGCCAGAACCGCGGCCAGGCTTTGCTTGAACCGCTGCCACTCGGAAAGATTCAGCTCCAGCGTGCGAAAACGGTCGGTAAAGTAAAGCGTGTCGACGACGGTTCCGGCCTGGTTCGAGAAAGCGTTGGCCTTCACAATGTTCATTCCCCACGCCGCCAAAACTCCCGACAGAGTGGCGAATAGCGAGGGCCGGTCCCTGGTCACCAGCGTGAGCTCATACCAATGTCGCCCGCGCTTCAGGTCCACCTGCACCGCATGGTGGCGAACCTCTTCCGCCATGGCCAAGTGGCGCATCACTTCCTCGGCGGAATGCACGAGCAGATATCTTCGTGGGAATCCTTCGACAAAATCTTTGAATTTGGCTCCCGTCACCGGAGCCAGGCTGCGCAGCCGCGCAAGCTTCTCGTCCCCGGCATCGCTGTGAACACGCTGATCGGCGCTGCAATTGAGATAATTGGCGGCGCTGATGTAAAGCTGCCACACGTTCTCCGCTTTCCACGGAGTCAGCGCCTCGGGATTCACCGCTTTGATGTCGGCGTAAGTAAGCAGACACAGCATTTTCAGGCGCTCGGGCGTGCCCACTTTCTCGGCAAACGCCGCCACCGTTTCAGGATTGAAGATGTCGCGCCGCATCTGCGCCGACATCTCCAGATGGTTGGCGATGAGAAACAACACCATCGCCCGCTCTTGCGGATCGACATCCAGCCGGTCAAGGCAGCGCCCGGCGATCTCCAGACTTGCTTCGACGTGATTGCCGCCCGGAACTCCCTTGCCGGTGTCGTGCAGCAGGAGCGCGAGATAAAGAAGTTCCGGATCTTCCAACTCGCCGAGCAATTCGGCGTAACGCCGGTCCCACTCCGATCGCGATTGGCCGAGCCGATGCAGGCTTTCAATCGCGACAATCGAATGCTCGTCCACCGTAAAGCGATGATAGAAATCACGCACCACCAGCGAATCAATCGGTTTCAGTTCTGGCAGCAACAGGGTGAGCAGCCGCAGCGAATGCATTGCCCTTAGCGCTTCGGCCGCATGGGGCTGCAACAAAGTTTCTTGCAGGTAGAGCCACAGTTCCGCTCCCCGCGGAGGAGTCACGGCCAAGGCCGCGAGCGCCTGCTCGACGCGGTGCTCGGTGGTCGCGCTGAGTCTAAAGCCGTTCTGTGCCACGAAGTGAAACAGGCGCAGCAGGGTCTCATGATCCCCGAGGGAGGAAGCCTGCCCGAGATAAATCAGGCCGTCGACCACCGAAAAATCAGGGCTCGACGCTTTCGCTTTCCAGCCCTGAAATTGCCGCCGCAGCGCAGACCACGACTCCGGAATCTCCTCCAGCAGTTGGGTCACTGCGCGCTGCACCGCGCGGGCATGGCCGAAATAAATCCGCATCCAGTCCGCCGCCGTAAGATCGGCTGTGTCTGCGGCGCCGATCTTGCGCGCTGCGGCTTCATCCTGCGCCTCCCAACTGAGCGAGTTGTCGTCGCGATGGTGGCGGAAGTGCAGAAAACATCGCGTGGCCATCAGAAATTCGAGAGCGGCGTCCAGTTGCTTGCGCACCGGCGCGCGCAACAAGGAACCCTCCGGCCACTCCCCCAGTTTGCTCATCGCCGAAATCAGCGCAAGCCAACAGGCCACGCTGTAATCGCGAAGTCCGCCGGGCGTCTCCTTGACATTCGGCTCGAGATGAAACACCGTCTGCCCGAACCGGGCGTGACGCTCACGCGTAACTTCGGCGAGCCCCTGCAGCAACGGCTTTGACTCGCGCGCAACCAACTTCGGGATCAATCTGGCCTGCAGTCGCGCGAACAGTTCGGGGTCTCCCGCCAGATAGCGGCAGTCGAGCAGGGAGATGGTGAACTCCGTATTGTTTGGATCAAACCGCTCGCACTCCGCCAAAGAGCGTGAAGCCGGGCTTAGTTTAAGCCTCAAATCCCAGAGTTCCTGGGAGAATCGCCGGACCGCCTCTTTGTGGGTTGGTTCTGCGCCGTGCTCGGCGCTGAGGAAAAGCAGATCAATATCCGAGCAGGGAAACAGCCAGCCGCGCCCAAATCCTCCGCTGGCGACCAGGGCAAAGCCCTCAGGGCCGGCCTCGTTGGAGGAGATCAAATCCCGCCACCGCCGCTTCAGAATTCCTTCGATCAGCTCCGTTCTTTGAGTGACCGCGGCACGTCCATCACCGCTGACGGTAAAGTTGCGTTCGATTCCCGCCGAACCTTGGGCGAGAGAGACTCGCAACTCATCGATCAGTGAAGATGCTGGCGTCATGCGGATGGTCGAAGATACCGGCCGGGATTC
>JASHRB010000398.1 GCA_030037575.1 Candidatus Sulfotelmatobacter sp.
GATGACAATCTTCCTAGCTGGCAACGCGCCTTTTCCGATCCTCGCGCATTGAATGCAACCAATCTCATGGTGCGGCTGCTGCGCGAGCGCTCGGCCTATGAGGTCAACATTTTCGAGGAGAACAATGCCTTTCTGATCGCCCCATCCGCATTTCCTTTTTTTTATGCGCTGGTCGGCGAACGCAATCCCAAACTCGCGCCCAAACCCGGTCCGCGCTCGCCGTATTCGCAGCTTGCCTGCGATGCATTTGAATTGATCCATCGCCACGGTCCGATCTCGAAAGAAACGTTGCAGGAGGCCCTGGGCAGGAGCATCACGCTGCCAGCGCTGGATAAGGCTCTGGGCGAGCTTTTTGTGCGGCTGCGCATCACCCGCGTTGATTACAAAGCCAACCAAGGCGGTTCTTTCTGGGACGTGCTTTACCGCTGGTCGCCCGAGGCGGTGCGGGAGTCGATCAACATCTCCGTGCCGCAGGCGCTTTCGGCGCTGGTTTCCAAATATCTCGACGGCGTGCTGGCTAGCGATCAATCCGAGCTGGAAACCTTTTTCGGAAATTTCGTCGCGCGCTCGCGCGTGAAAGAGGCGGTGAAGGCATTGCTTTCTGCACGGGAGTTGAGCTTTGTGCATGTGGGTAACAGGTCTATGATTCAGATGACGCCGGCGGCGACCAAAACCGCTGGCTAGAGGTTAAAGGCGATACGCTAAGATTGGCGATTGCTTAATGAATTTTCGCGGTCCGATTTGGGACGAATGTCCGCCCTTACCCCTGAAGTTCGAGCTTACCGTGGCCGCCTCGCGCCTTCGCCCAGCGGACTTCTTCATCTCGGTCACGCGCGAACATTTTGGAGCGCGGCCGAACGCGCGCAAGCGCGCAACGGAAAATTGATCCTGCGCATTGAAGATTTGGATGCGGCCCGCTCCCGCGCAGAGTTTCTCCGTGCGACGTTCGAAGACTTGCGCTGGCTCGGCATCACCTGGGAGGAAGGCCCGGATTGTGGCGGCCCCTATGCTCCCTATTCGCAGAGCCAGCGACGCGCCCGCTATCTGGCAGCGTGGCGGACACTGCACGAACGGCGACTGATTTATCCCTGTAATTGTTCGCGCCGGGAAGTGGCGCTGGCGGCGAGCGCGCCCAACGATTTGGAGGATGAGCCGGTTTATCCGGGAACCTGCAGATCAGTCTCGGCGGAGGGGACCTCCGCCGCTCCCGATGCGGCGCCTGCCGGCGCCAACTGGCGCTTCCGCGTAGCCGAGGGAGAAGAAATTTGCTTTACCGATTTGCATTTGGGGCCCCAGAGTTTCATTGCCGGCCAGGATTTCGGCGACTTCCTCGTGTGGCGGCGCGATGACGTTCCGGCTTATCAGCTGGCTGTTGTTGTGGACGACGCTGAGATGGAGATCACCGAGGTGGTGCGGGGCGCGGATCTGCTGAAATCGACGGCGCGGCAGATTCTTCTGTTTCGCGCCTTGGGATTGCGCACGCCGCAGTATTATCACTGCGACCTGGTGCGGGACAAAAAGGGGGTGCGGCTGGCCAAGCGCCACGCTGCGCTCAGCATTCGCAACCTGCGCGAACGGGGATGGACGCCCGCGCAGGCGCGTGAAGGCGTCGTGCCGGCTGATATTTGAAGTTTCTCTTGGTCCCAGATCGCGCCCAGGAAGCCCGGGTCCAGGCGCCGTGTACAATCTTCTACTTGCCCAATGATCGATTCGGATTCCAACCAGCCTCAAGGCAAACTGATCATCGCGATCGACGGCCCGGCCGGAGCGGGAAAGAGCACCATCGCCGCGCGTCTCGCGCGCAGGCTCGGCTACGTGAACCTTGAGAGCGGAGCCATGTATCGCGCGCTCGCGCTGAAGGCGATCGATAAAGATATGTCCTTCGCTGACGAAGCCGCGCTGGTGAAACTGGCCGAGCAATCGCACATCAAGCTTGAGCCGGCGGTGGGTGGCAATCGAACCTTGCTCGACGGTCGCGACGTTTCCTCGCGCATTCGCGAGCGCGACGTGACCGAAGCGGCATCGCACGTGTCGCTGCATCCTGCCGTGCGTGCATGGATGGTCGCGCATCAGCGTGCCATGGGCGCGGGCGGAGGCATTGTGATGGAAGGGCGCGACATCGGAACGAAAGTTTTTCCCGACGCCGACCTGAAGATTTTTCTCGATGCCGATGCGGTCGTCCGCGAGCAGCGGCGCAGGGAGCAGCAGCAAATTAAGGGCGAGGTCGCTTCCACTGTGGCTGCCGAATTGCGCGAGCGCGATCGCCGCGACCGCACGCGCGCGGCCTCGCCCCTGCTGGCGGCGGCGGATGCAGTGGTAATCGATTCCACGAAACTGACGGAAGATGAAGTCCTCGACATGGTCGAGGAATTGGCGCGCCGCAAACTGGCGGGTTAAGCTGTGGGATGAAATCGCCGCGATTTGCCATCCCAGGACAAAGCGCTTTCGCCGAAGACTAGCGGCCGAAAGCCGAGGGCCGAATTTCCATGATCAAAGCGGTTCGAGGAACGCGCGACATACTTCCGCCGGAGACGGCAGTCTGGAATTTTGTGGAGGAGAAAGTGCGCGAAGTGTTTCGCGCCTACCACTTCCAGGAAATTCGCACCCCGATTTTCGAGTCGACGGAGTTGTTCGCGCGCGGCGTGGGCGAAGAGACCGATATTGTTTCGAAGGAGATGTACACCTGGAGTGACGGCGAGCGCTTCGACGAAGATGCACTTAGAAACGAGTGGATTTCTCGGGGAGAGTCGGAGAATAGGTTGTACGTGGAAAGGGCAACCCCGGTGAATGCGTACCTGGAGCCTCTAGGGATTTTGTTGATTAACCATCGTCCCTTGAGGTCCGAGTCCTCCCGCCCTGACCAGCCAGAATTCGTCTGCTTTCGAGCCAAGGCCACTCCAGAAGCCGCCGAACTTTTGCGGAAGGCCCGCATGCACACGGGATCTTCGGAGTTTGTTCGCCAGTACGGAGAAGACGCCCGGTATGCGCAGAGGGCGAGGTTACGTGTGGTTGTGCCGTCGGGCACAGCCGATTCAGCAACCTGGACCGGGACCCGGGAAATTGAGGTGGAGCCGTTCCAAACACGCACGCCAGTTTTTAAGCCGTCCCAGTCTCTCACCCTCCGCCCCGAGGCTACTGCGGGTATCGTGCGCGCTTATATCGAGCACAACCTGGGCGAGCGGGGAGTGAGCAAGCTGTACTGCATGGGGCCGATGTTCCGGCGCGAACGCCCGCAAAAGGGACGTTACCGTCAGTTCTATCAAATTGATGCTGAAGTGATCGGCCCCCCCAGTTCGGGCAGCGAATCACCCGCCCGCGACGCAGAAGTTCTTGAACTGGTGGCCATGCTGCTCGATCGCCTGGGGATCAAGGGCTGGAATCTCGAGTTGAATTCTGTCGGCTGCCCGGACGACCGCGCAAGGTTCAACGAAGCCCTGCGCAGGGCACTGGAACCGGTCGTGGGGCAGATGTGTTCGGACTGCCAGCGGCGCGCGGTGACCAATCCGCTGCGCGTGTTCGATTGCAAAGTTTCCGCCGATCAGCCGATCATCGAGAAGTTGCCGCGCATCAGCCAGTTTCTCGACGAATCCTGCCGAAAACACTTTGAGGCTGTCCAGGAAATTCTGCAGAAAGTTGGTGTGCCATTTACGCTCAACGACCGGTTGGTGCGCGGGCTCGATTACTACACGCGTACGGCATTCGAGTTCACGCACGGCGCCTTGGGCGCGCAGAATGCGATTCTTGGGGGCGGCCGTTACGACGGATTGAGCGAGTCGCTCGGTGGCCCGGCCGCTCCGGGGATTGGATTTGCGATCGGGGAAGACCGGCTGGTGATGTCGCTCCAGCAGTCGCTCGGCGAACTGGTGAACAAGCCCGACATTTACGTGGCGGCTCTGGGCGCGGGCATGAACGGCGAAGCTGCGCGGCTGGCGCGGGAGTTGCGGCGGGAGAATCTGGTGGTAGATCTCGGAGATGAAACGTTCCGGCTGAAAAAATCTTTTGAAGCCGCGACGAAAGCGGGTGCAAAGTATGTTTTGATCGTCGGCGAGAATGAAGTCAAGGCAGATGCGTTTGCCCTAAAGGATCTGGAAACGGGCGAGCAGGTTTCGCTGCCACGGGGAGAGCTGGCACGCAGGATCCGGAGCGCTTCCTTTGAGCGCGCCTAAGACGGCTTGACAGCAAAAAGAGAACGCGGCGTAGGTTCCTGCACGGGGATTGAGGACAGTGATTATGAAGATGAAAAGTCTGGTGTTTGTAGCTTGTGTATCGCTCTGGTTGCATAGCGCAATTGCTCAGCGCGCGGGACCTCCAGACAGTTCGACGCCCGCAGTGCAGGCTTTGATCGACAGGGAGAAGAGCCTGATCAACGCGAAAACCAAAGACGATGGCGCATTTTTCAAGCGCGTGGTCAGCAACGACTTCGCGATGGTGGGCGTGGACGGCATGCTGTTGGAAGGGCAGGATGCGATCGACAACCTGGGAGACTCCGATCTTGCCGAACTGTCGCCCTACGATATGAAAGTTGCGTTTCCGACAGAGAGCACGGCCATCGTCAGCTATGATGCGATCGTGCGCGAAAAACCGCAGGAGGACCAAGGGCCTCCGCCGCGCTATCAGCATTTCAGCTCGGTGTGGGTGAAGCAGGGGGAGGCGTGGAAGTTGAGCTTTCAGCAAGCGACGCCCACCCACTGGGGCGATTGGTAATGTGACAATTCGCCGCGGGACACGTCCATGCAGAAGGGCTGCAACCTCGGGCGATCGAGACGGCTGAGAATACTAGCTTCACGGAGGCCAACGGTGAAAAAAGCGGGAATGATCGTCGTGCTGGTTGTGATTTGCGCTGCAACCACCGTGGCACAGAATGAGGCTCCGAAACCGGGGCCGGAACTGAAGAAGCTCGATGTATTTGCCGGCTCGTGGACGCTGGAAGGAACGATGAAACCGGGGGCAATGGGCGCGGGCGGCAGCATGACAGAAAACGAGAAATGCGAGTGGATGGAGGGTGACTTTTATCTGGTCTGCCACACGGATTACAAAAGCTCGATAGGCAACGGAATAGGGCTTTCGGTGCTGGGATATTCGGCCGAAGACAAGGCCTATACCTATCGCGAGTTCACCAGCTTCGGCGAATTCGACGACTCGCGCGGAACGCTCGAGGGCGACACCTGGACATGGACCAGCGATGAGAAGTGGGAGGGGAAGGTCATGAAAGGGCGTTTCATTATGAAAATGAGTTCGCCCACGTCCTATACCTTCACTTTCGATATGTCGGATGGCACGAATTGGAATGCCTTGGTCGACGGGAAGGCCACCAAGAAATAACACCCTTGTTCGCTTTTTCCCTATCCATGTGGTGGCGAACCAGGCGGAAACCGGCTGAAGAAGATGTTTTTCCCGCCCATTTCGAGCGCTTCCTCATAACACCGCCCTCATCCTTTGGCCAGTTATAATTCTTGTTCGGTCTTCACTGAAAATTCTCACGCCAAGGATCCAGCTTGCTCGACTTTTTAGGCGATCTACGACGAACGCACATGTGCGGGGTTCTGCGCGCTTCGGACGCGGGGAAAAAAGCTGTGCTCATGGGATGGGTGAACCGCCGCCGCGACCACGGCCATCTGCTTTTCATCGACTTGCGCGACCGCACGGGTGTGACCCAGGTTGTTTTTAATACTGATCGCGACGCAGCCGTGCATGAAAAAGCTGAGAGTTTGCGCAACGAATACGTGATCGCCGTGACCGGCACGGTAAAGCTGCGTGATGCCAACACGATTAATCCCAACATGCCGAGCGGCGAGGTAGAGCTGGTTGCCGAAGAATTGCGCATTTTGAACGAGTCGAAGCTGCCGCCGTTTTTGCCGGGCGACACCGCCCTGACCCATGAAGAAACGCGGTTGAAACACCGCTATATCGATTTGCGCCGCGATGTGATGCAGTTCAACATCGAGACGCGGCACAAAGTTGCGAAGGCCATTCGCGATTATTTGTCGGCGCAGGGATTTTTCGAAATCGAGACCCCGTTCATGACGCGCTCGACGCCGGAGGGCGCGCGCGATTATCTGGTGCCAAGCCGCGTGCAGCCGGGCACGTTTTATGCGCTGCCGCAGTCGCCGCAGATGTTCAAGCAGATACTGATGATCTCCGGGTTCGACAAGTATTTTCAGATTGTGCGCTGCTTCCGCGACGAAGATTTGCGCGCCGACCGGCAACCCGAGTTCACGCAGATCGATTTGGAGATGTCGTATCCGCAGCCGGACAGCGTGTGGGGTGTGGTCGAGGGATTCTTGAGGGCGGCTTTTGCCGCCGCTGGATATGAAATCAACCCGCCGTTCCCCCGCATGGATTATGACGAAGCCATTCGTCTGTATGGAATCGACAAGCCAGATTTGCGCCTGCCTCCGTTTACCGATGTGCGCGAATGTCTTGCGGCCGAGAACGTGCAGGAGTTGGCCATCAATCCCAATTTGCCGGTGATCGCGATTCGCATTCCGAAAGTTGGCGACCTTTCGCGCAAAGAGCGCGACGACATCAAACCGATGTTTCACTCCAAAGGTGGCGCCCGCGTGTTCGAAGATTTCAAGCGCATCGCCAATCGATATGCCGCGACCGCCGAAGCGGTCGCCAAAAAATTGGACGCCGGAGAAGGCGATCTGATCGTGCTGGTGGCGGGCGCGGCGCAGGCGTCTTGCGGAGAAAACGGAGCGGCCTTTGCTTCGCATCGCAAAGTCACTCCGCAGGAGCTGGCGATTTATACGTCGGCGGGATTATTGCGGCTGGCTTTGGCACAGAAGTATGCCGAGCGCCATCAGTGCTTTCAGAAAGGCGATTTCCGATTTTTGTGGGTCACAAATTTTCCCATGTTCGAGTGGGATGAAGCCGAGCAGCAGTGGATGGCAGCCCATCATCCCTTTACTTCGCCGCACGAGCAGGATATGAAGTTGCTGGCAGAAGGAGTTGAGGCATTGCACGACCCTTTGTCGCCATTGAGCGCAGTGCGGGCGTTGGCCTATGACGTGGTGCTGAACGGAACAGAGTTAGGTTCGGGTTCCATTCGTATCCACCGCCGGGATGTGCAGAGCAGGATTTTTCGTGCCTTGGGTATGAATGAAGAAGAGGCCAAGGCGCGGTTTGGATTTTTTCTTGAAGCGCTCGACTACGGCACGCCGCCGCACGGAGGCATCGCCTTGGGACTCGACCGCATGGTGATGATTCTGGCGGGAGCGGAAAGCCTGCGGGAAGTGATTCCATTTCCCAAGACGGCGCGCGCCGTGGATCTGATGGTCGACGCCCCAACGCCGGTCAGCGAGAAGCAGTTGAAGGAGTTGGGAATTGCAGTGAAGAAACCGGCCGGATTGTGAGTGCCGCCGGGAGCGATGGCGTGGTTACGCCCAGCCCCGAAAGTCCGCTTCGCTTGCCAATCGGACTTTGCCGTCGAAGGATGCTTGCCGCTATCAGCCGGTGGTCTCTGGCGGCGAAGTGATAGCGATCCTTCCGGCTCCTCCGGGATTGCGCCGGGCGGAATTGATCGCTTGGCTCCGGATGAAAGAACCATGAGATCGCTGGCCGGCCGCGGGAAGCAGCGCTGAGCGTCGGCAGCAAGCCGCCTGCGCTGCCCGGGTCGCGCGGCCCTCCGCTATTGTTCCCTCAAGTACTCTTCCGTATAGCCCAGATAATTTCGCGCGTAGCGCATAATCGTTTCCTGATCCTGGTCGTCCAGCTTGCGGCGAAATTTGCCGGGAGAGCCCATCCACAACGACCCCGGCTCGACCAGGGTGCGCTCGGGAATGAGCGTTCCCGCCGCGATGATCGATCCCGCGCCGATTTTTGCACCGTTCAAAATCACGGAGCCCATGCCGATCAGGCATCGGTCTTCGATTTCGCAGCCGTGCAGTGTCACCGAATGCCCCACCGTGACGTACTCACCCAGAGTTACGCCATATTGATTTTTCATGCCGTGCAGCACGCTGCAGTCCTGCACGTTGGAATGGGCACCGATGCGGATCGGGTACACATCGCCGCGTAACACGGCGTTCATCCAGACCGACGCGTGCTCGCCCAGTGCGACGTCGCCGATGATCTGCGCTGACGCGTCGACATAACAACTCGCCGGAACAACCGGCTTCATGCCTTTGAAGGATCGGATCATAGTCTTCCGCCGAAACACAGAACATAGCATGCCGCCGCGCGGTCCGGTAATTTCCCCCTCCGGCAGGGGCGGCAAAAAGAATTCTCCATCGTCCCCGCCGAACCGGCTCGTTTCGTGCTAGAAAGAATCGGTATCCCAACCCGCGCGCCTCCCGGCCGCGCGCGGAGACGACCGCCAAGCCCCATCTCCCCCCAGGGGGCTCGTTTTGCATGCCGCAGTTTGCCAGGTCCTTGTTTCGGCTTCAGGCATCATTAATGATTCATTACTCTGACTATCGCACCGGCCTTGCGATCGACGATAGTTCCACAGACGCTAAAGAGGCATGGCGTCAGGCCTGGCACCTTTGCTGCTGGTTTCTCCCGACCGAAGGCTGGCTTTGGCGACGAGAAGAGCCTTAAAACCGCCATCGACTTCCGCGCCAGCTTGCGCTCCCGCGTCATTCCCAGAATTGCGTCTGCTTTGCACACCGGCTAGAATTCAATTCGCGCACAGAAACAAGCGCTCCCTCGAATACGGTTCATCTTCGCTTCGACGTTCATGCCCGGATATTCAGGAACGCCGCTGCCCCAGAAGCTGGGAATCAAGCCCGGCTTTCGCGTGCATCTGGTAAATCTTCCCGCCAAGGTGCGCCACGAACTGCGCGCGGCGCTGGCGCAGTGCACCACTCCGAAGCCGCCCAGCGCCCTCGATTTCTGCATGTTGTTCACAAAGTCTCGCGCGGAGTTAGCCGGGCAATTTGCGCTGGCAGCGAAACTGCTCGCGCCGGCAGGAATGCTTTGGGTAAGTTGGCCGAAAAAAAGTTCGGGCGTGGCCACCGACCTCAGCGAAGATGCGGTGCGCGGCATCGGACTGGATGCCGGGCTTGTGGATGTGAAGGTATGTGCCGTGACTGACGTCTGGTCGGGATTGAAATTTGTGCGGCGCGTGAAGGATAGAAAAACC
>JASHRB010000399.1 GCA_030037575.1 Candidatus Sulfotelmatobacter sp.
CGTCGATTTTTCTCCGCGTAGCGGCCAAACTCGACGATCCGCGTCTTGTCGGCATGCAGTTGAAGGCCAAACCGCGCGAATCGCTCGCGCAGTTCCGCCAGAAACCGCTCTGCTTCCTGTCGATGCTCGCATCCCGCCACGAAGTCATCGGCAAAACGGACGAAGATTACTTCCCCGTGCGCTTGCCTTTTCCTCCATCGCTGGACCCAGAGGTCGAGAACGTAGTGAAGATAGAGGTTCGACAACAACGGGCTAATGCTCCCGCCCTGAACCGTTCCTGTCTCACTCTGCACTCGCTTGCTCTCTTCCAGCACGCCCGCCTTGAGCCATTTCTGGATCAGGCGCACGACGCGCCGGTCGGCTATGCGGTGCTCGACAAACTTCACCAACCATCCCTGATCGAGAGTGTCGTAAAACTTCCGGATGTCGGCATCGAGCACCCAGTTCACTTTCCTCGTCCCGATCCCGACCGCCAGCGCGTCCCACGCTTGATGCGGGCTGCGCCCCGGTCGGAAACCGTAGGAGAATCCCAAGAAGTCCGGTTCGAAGATCATGTTCAATACCTCGACCGTGGCGCGCTGGACGATTTTGTCTTCCAGTGCGGGAACGCCGAGTGGGCGAAGCTCACCCGGTTTACCCACTTTCGGGATGTACACTCTCCGTACAGGTCGTCCTCGGTACGCTCCCCGCTTCAGCCTATGGGACAGATCCTGGAGGTTCGCCTCCAGGTTCTCTCCGTAGTGCTCCCACGTCTCGCCATCGACCCCCGCGGCAGCGTCCTTGTTGGTAGCCAGGTAAGCTGCCCGCAGTCGTTCCACGTCGTAGATGTGGTGCAGGAGCGCGGTGAACCGCTGTTTCTTATCCTTTCTTGCTGCTTGACGTACCCGCTCCAGCGCGCTGAGCGTGCTTTCCCCGCCCTGAGTCCGGAGCGCGTTGCGCTCGGGCGAGTTCCCCTTGGCCAGCTCCCTTCCCTCCGTCGCCTCCATGGCCGGTCCCTCGGCTCTGTTCGGCGACTTCACAGGTATTACGGAGCTGTCCGACTTCCCATGTCGGTTCGTCATCGGCGTACACCTTTCGGCTTCCCGACACGTTCTGCAGTTCTCTCCGCTGCAGACAGACGTGGGATCTCCCGGTTCCCAAACAAGGTGCTTGCGTACATGTACGGGGTCTTTGACCGCGCGAGATCCGAGCGCACCTTGCGATGGCGGCGCACCCGGTATTGCCTTCCGACATCCTCCACCGCGTCGGCATCCCGGAGTACCTGCCGCTTGCGCAGCAGGGCATATATTTCACGGCTCAATACCCGACCTGTACGTCCCCCTGTCAACGCTTCGACGCCACCCTCGCGGGCGGCTCCGCATGACTCGGGGCCGTTGTGATTCGCTAAATCTTCAACGTATGAAACTTTCATTCACAACACCTTGCCGGTTTAACCGGCGCACGGAGGAGTGATGAAGAAGTGGATGGTTTCGGCTTGCATCTTTTTGCCTGCCGCCTTCGCCGTGGCGCAGGCTCCGCCGGTGCCTGCCGGAACTGCTCTCATGGTCAAGTTAGAAACCACGCTTGCCACCTTCAGCAATAAACCCGGCGATCCGTTTCAGGGGCAGTTGACCAAAGATGTGATCGTCAATGGCAGGACTGTGATTCCGGCCGGAGCGACCATCGAAGGCCGCGTCACCAAGGCAGCCGAACCACGACGCATTTCCGGACGTCCGACGATCGGCATCCTGCCGGAAGCGGTGGTTCTGCCGGGCGGCGAACGACTGTATCTCGATGCCACGCTAGTCGACACAAATATTCCGGGAACCGACGTAAACAGCGAAGGGCAATTCAAGGGAGCCGGTCACGATCATCGTGACAAACTGCAAGCGGGAGGGGGCACAGCGGGCGGCATGTTGATTGGTGGCCTGGTCGGAGGGCCGGTGGGAATTGTGGTTGGCGGAGCGATTGGCGCCGGATCAGCCGCGGCCTACTGGTTGATTGAACATCATTCGGCGATTTTGCCTGCGGGCACGGAGCTCACTCTCGAACTGAACCGGCCAATCTCGACGGCACCGGCGGTTGCGAATGCTGGACAGTGAGGCTCCTCATCTTCTGGAGCCGGGCCTTCGCGGTCCGGCTTTTTTGCGCGCAGTCATGGCTGCCGCCGAGTTTTACCTTTGGCCAGCAATAGGGCAGAAGGAATGCATGCATACCACCATCGATATCCCGGACTCACTTTATCGCAAGCTCAAGAGCAGGGCGGGGAACGAAGGTCGCTCCGTGCGGGAGTTGGTTCTAGGAGCGTTGAGGAAAGACGCAAGGGACGTAAACCTCGGTCGCATTTCTTGGCCGGGTGCAGCGCCCAAGCGGCCGGGAACCCTGGACCTGGATAATGCCAAGATCTTCGAAATCATACCTTTCCCCTGATGGGAATGTTCGGATCGCGCTCACCCACTCCGGGCACATTCATGAGGACAGCGCGCGCCTGGTTTGAAGAAACCGATATGGATGGCTGGGTCTGCTTCTGCTGCTTCACGCAACTCAGTTTGCTGCGGCTGCTCACCACTGGGGCAGTGAGGGGAAACGACGAGGTAATCAGTCGGGCGCAGGTGTGGCAAGCCTATGATCGTCAGACTTCGCACGGCCACCTAATGATGCTGGACGAACCGGCAAACCTCCAGGACACATTTCGCCAGCTTTCGGGCGCGCTGCGCCCCAACCCGAAGACATGGTTCGACTCGTATCTTCTGGCGTTTGCGAGGGTGTCAGGGCTACGGTTTGGTA
>JASHRB010000400.1 GCA_030037575.1 Candidatus Sulfotelmatobacter sp.
GATGCTGCAGCCATTGGGCGCTCGAAAAACCTTCACCGGAGTTTGGTAAACTCTTCCCGACTTCCGACCCACGTGTGTGAGAATGCCGAATCCCGGCAGCCAACCGGCAAATACGCTGGTGATCCGGTCGGTAAAGGCGATGTCGATCTTGGCCAGCCAACGCTTGCGGAACCTTATCAGAAGAATTCCACTCGCAACCTGGCGATGACTAAGATGATTACGGCGCTCACGGTCGTCCAATTACCACCCCTATGCCACCCCCGCAGAGGCTCGCTCGACCGGCTGCTTTGCCGGAGCCAGCGCGACCAGCACTACGCCGACGACTGCGAACACAACCACTCCGGCGAGTTCTCGCCGTGCGATCACATTCCGGTATTCCTGCGCTGCCATTACAGCAGCGTGAGCGAGATTCGCCCATCCGGCAAAGCAGATCAAACCGCGGTTCGCCGCTGGGTCCCGCACCGCCAGCAGCAAGAAAATTCCGAGTGTGACGTAGATGCTCATTAGCATTGGTACCGCAGGCTCTCGCGAGAAAAACACTGTCAGCGGAACAACTCCCGCCGTAAACAACAATCCCACCATCACCAACACGACCTTGAGCGCCCGTTCTCGCTTCATCGTCGCCTCCTATGTTTCCACGGCTATTCTGCCAGTTCGCTTTCCTCTGGCGCATCGGTCGGGCTCGCAAACTCCATGCGATCGCCGTCTGCATCGGTAACCGGTACAACCCACAAGCGGCTTCCTGCAAATGGACGTCTCCGCCTCTGAATTCCGCGCGATTTGAACTGGCGATCCAGGGCTACAGCGTCCTCGCACATGAAGCTGACGGAGGCTCCAGTTTAAGCCTTTCCTTCGGTTGACGTTCCGGCAGAACTCCTGAAGCATGATTGCGGCTTCGCCAAGCTCAAGCCAGCACCAACGAATCCTGGATTCCGAATCGTGAGGCGGACGAGCCAGGCCGTAGGTCACGGCGAAAAAAGGCATCGCCCGCTTGAAGTTAACGCTCGTAGTGGATGCGACGGTCATGCTTCCTCTTCCCCACGTCAATTTCTAGCGATATAAGGTCTGTCGCTCTCGGATTGCTCGCAAGCCAGCCAGCCAGAATCAGACAGGCTTGCGGCGGTTCCGCGATGGCGAACGGCGTGCCTCATGCGTAGTCACAAACTTGTGAGCCATGCCGAGCAAGTCGCGCAGAACATCGGGCGTGACGCGGGACATGCGAACCAGCACGGCAGTGTACCCGACGTAGTGATCGGTCACGTAGTAGACATCGGGAGCGGCTGCGAGCAGTTCGGCGCGGTCGTCGAAGCCGACGCGAACCGCAAGCGACCCCGGCTCAGCCGAACGGTGAGTCGGCACACATGCCAAGAGTTTTTCACGAACTTTGAGCGCGGGTGACCCGTACGCGGTGCTCTCCTCCACGCCGGGCAACGCCAAGGCGACCTTCCGTACGGCGTCGAAGTCAATTGTGCTCCCGTGTTTCTTCGAGGTTTTGATCTGCTTGGACGATTTTCCAGCCGCTTTTGATCCGGACTTCGACGTTCGCGCCCCCGGAATTTTGCCGATCCGAGGGTCTCCAGCCAGTACAAGCTCGCATGCCCGCAGTGCCGCTGATTCAAAGTCAAGGGCATCGACGGGTAAGACCTGCCAACCCGTTACGCGTTTGTCCCATACCTGAATGGATCGCATGTGCGGGAACTCGCGCCGCAAGCTCTGGTGGTGTTCTTGGGTAGTGGCGAGCCATACTCCGTTATCGGCAGCGTTGGTAGGTTTGTCCCGCAGGATGAACACGATTTTGTCTTTTGCATAGATTGCCAGGCAGCCAAACATCGGACGCGTGTACGGCGACAGTGGGGAAATCGCATCAAGCACGAACGCATGTGGAATGGGCTTGCGCTGCTTGGGCAGCAAGCTGGCATCCAAAGCTTCCTGAGAAACGTGTTTTCTCTTAGTCATAGGCGGGCGCCTCCATCCTCGCCCGTACAACTCCGTGCGGCATTTTCCAAGTCTCTCAGCGCTAATCCGGAATGGAAGGCAAGTACGCGCCCGCGGGTTGGTGGTAAAGCCCGGTCGTCATCAACCTCATCGGCTGTACCACTCGAAGCCCGCTCTCAAGGCGCCAGCGGAACAATCCGGTTGCGCGTTGGCACAAGAATCCCGGACCCTGAAACTCCTTGGCTGCGGCAATCAGTGCTTGCAAATCCCGATTGGCTTCCCCAACCGCATGACCGGAGAAAGCAATGGACGCTGCGTAAGCTTTTATTTGCCCCTCCGATTCGGCGGCGACGGCCGATCCTTGCTGGATCGCATCTTTAACCTCGCCGCCACGGGCGTGCCCGTAAACTCGCACACAGAGGTCGTTGCAGGTCGCGAGGTCGCTCGCTTTGGCTGGGCGGACGTGACAGCCGAGCGGACTCTTGTGAATCCGTGTCCCCGCATACATGCAAGTGGCGCCCGCACCACGAAACCGAGCTTCGCATAGAGTGAGAGCGAGCGATTGGGGAACACCGGCTGCACCAGGCGGACGCCTGCGAACTTCCTTTCCGCTGCACGCGCCATCACGGCTTGCATAAGTTGCCGTCCCGCGCAACGGTTTTGTGAACTGGGGTCAGTCGTGATGGGTCGCCCGCCATGGGCGTTCTCTTGTCCAAGCAGTTGCTCCCGCTGATCTTCCCGTCCTGTTCAGCGGCCACGCAGAAGAACGATGGTACGAAAACATTGTCGAGAGCACATGTACAGGAACCTCCGGGGATGGGAAATCGGCAAGGAAATTGTGCTTGTTCGCGAGCATTGCGAAGGCCTTGAGGCAGATTCTTCCGCACACCTCGGCGTCGGCTGGAGTGGCGCGGCGAATGACAAGAGCTGGATTTTCGGCGATCGACGATTGCGGCTGCGCTGCCAGGATGGTTAACCTCCTTCCGCGAGGAGTCTACGTGCAGCAATGTTAGGGATGGGGCGAGGCACAGTCAACAAAACGCATGGGTCAAATAGAGCGGTTCTGCGAGCCAAAATCCCGCATCGGAAGCAGCAAACTGAGGAGAGGTTTTATGAAAGCTGTCCGGCTGTTCTCCTAGGCCTTCGGCAGGAAGTCAAACCTTGGGGTTCTCGTCAATTCGGAGGTGCCCCTTTTCGAGATGGAGGCGGTCGTGTCTGAAGAATACAAGTTCGGACATACGCAAGCCCGCGCCCCGGCTGATGCGATCGGATCAACCTGGACCGCTTGGCGACGGCGCGATTGTCGATAGGAGCCTAAGATTTCTCGCCAATTGACCTTTGGTCGAGTCGCCAACTTCCTCGCCTTCATTGACTTGCCATTCCTCCGGTCCTAACATTTCAGCCCAATGATCGGCCAGACCATCTCGCACTACCGGATCGTCGAGAAGTTGGGAGGCGGCGGGATGGGTGTGGTCTACAAAGCCGAGGATGTCAAGCTGGGACGCTTTGTCGCCCTCAAGTTCCTGCCCGACAACGTGGCCAAGGACCCTCAAGCTCTCACTCGCTTCCAGCGGGAAGCCAAAGCTGCATCCTCATTGAACCATGCGAACATTTGCACTATCCACGAGATTGGCGAGTCTGATGGACGAACCTTCATCGCGATGGAACTGCTGGAGGGACAGACCCTCCGCCACATGATCGCTGGCAAGCCGTTGGCGATCGAAAGCGTACTCGGTCTTTGTGTTCAGATCGCGGACGCATTGGACGCAGCGCATTCCAGAGGAATCATTCACCGGGACATCAAGCCTGCCAACATCTTCGTCACAGACCGAGGACAGGCAAAGATCTTGGACTTTGGGTTAGCGAAGATCACCCTTAAGCCGGAGAATGCAGCCCTGAGTGCAGCCACCATCGACGCGGATGAGCATTTGACCAGTCCGGGAACTGCGTTGGGCACTGTCGATTACATGTCTCCGGAGCAAGCCCAAGGCAAGAGCACAGACGCGCGGGCGGATTTCTTTAGTTTCGGCGCAGTACTGTACGAGATGATCACCGGCCAGCGTGCTTTCAATGGCGACTCGATAGCCTCGACTTTGTCGGCCATCCTGCGCGACCAGCCGAAGCCGGCGGCGGAGATTGTGCAGGGTGTCCCCCGCCAGCTTAACAAGATCGTTACGAGATGCCTGCAGAAGGACCCTAACTGGAGGTATCAGCACGCGGGTGACTTGAAGATCGATTTGCGGCAGGTAGAGGAAGAATCAGCTTCAGGCGATTCCGAGGTCAGGCACCAGCGGAAATCTAGGCTGGCGATGGGGCGTTGGTGGTGGCTCGCGGCCAGCCTCGCCTGTATCGCGATTTCGTACACCGTCGGATGGTGGCGGCACGCACTCCAGCCATCGCTTCCCTGGAAGTTCACTCGGCTTACGAACGACGCCGGACTCTCAGACTTTGCAGCGCTGTCGCCCGATGGCAAGCTGGTGGCTTATGCCTCCGATCGCAGCCTGGATGGTGAGCCGGATCTTTACATCAAGCAGGTTGCCGGCGGCCCGCCAATCCGTTTGACCTCGGATGGCGCAGACAACACCATGCCGGATTTTTCGCCAGATGACAGCAAGATCGTGTTTCGGTCGAGCCGGGATGGCGGCGGAGTCTACGAGATTCCGGCGTTTGGCGGAGATGCCCACCTGCTCGCCAGGGACGGCTTGAATCCGAAGTTTTCGCCGGA
Source organism: Candidatus Sulfotelmatobacter sp. (assembly GCA_030037575.1). Lineage (GTDB taxonomy): Bacteria > Acidobacteriota > Terriglobia > Terriglobales > Acidobacteriaceae > Sulfotelmatobacter. The sequence goes on from JASHRB010000400.1 coordinate 4,661, forward strand.
CGGCTCGCAAGTGGCCTATTGGGTTGGAAACGAAGGCGTAGCAGAGACCGTACCCGGGAGCGGTACTGTCTGGATGGTCCCCGCGGGCGGGGGCCCGCCGCTGCGGGTAGGACCGAATTTGACGGCGGCTCGCTACCCAATCTGGTCCCCGGACGGAACGCACCTTCTACTCATCGGTTACGCATCGGCGAAAGCATACGAGGACTCCAGCATCGACTGGTGGCTGGCCCCCGCAAATGGGGGCAACGCGGTAAAGACGGGCGCCTACGAAGCGTTCTTCCACGCCGGACTGCCAGCACACGGTCCCACCACGGATCTCCCCATTCCACGATGTTGGTCGCCGACCGGCAACACGGTTACCTTTTCCACAGCCAGCGGCGACACGGATAATCTCTGGGAAATTGGCGTGTCGCCACGAAGCGGGAGGCTGAGTGGCGCGCTCAAGAGATTGACAACGGGTGCCGAGAGAGAATTGAATCCCTCCTGCGCAGCCGGGGGTACGTTAGCATTTACTAATGTGCAGACCAGAACGGACATCTGGTCGCTCCCCTTCGATTCAGAGCGCGAAGGAGGCCCAAAGGGCGGGTTGGAGCGGATTACACAGGGTCCGGCCAGCCGGGAGTATCCCTCGCTTTCGAAGAACGGTCGCTACGTTGCGTTTGCTTCCGACCAGTCGGGTCGAATGAACATCTGGATCCGTGACCTGGTGACGGGGAAAGAGTCAAGCCTAGCCAGCTCGTCGTTCATCCAACGATTTCCCGTGATCAACGCTTCCGGCACGAAGGTTGCATTTTCAGTCTACGAGAGAGATAAGAGGGTTGTGTATGTCTCCGCTCCTGGAGGCACACCGGAGAAGCTGTGTGAGGCGTGCCTGCGAGCTACCGACTGGTCTGAGGACGAGAAGACGGTGCTGGTGTTCGGCGGCAATCCATATCAGGTCAACGTCCTCGATCTTGCTTCGCATCAGCAGACTCCATTGCTGAAGCATCCCAATTACAGTGTGCTGTACGCTCGGTTTTCACCCGACAATCGCTGGGTCAGTTTTACAGTTCGGACTGAACCAAATCGCGGATACATCGCGATCGCGCCCGTCGACCGACCGAAACCGGTTCCCGAAAGTGCCTGGATTACGATCGCTCCGTCACAGGCTCAAGATTGGGCCAACTGGTCGCCTGATGGAAAGACGCTATACTTCACCTCCAGTCGGGATGGGCATCGCTGTCTCTGGGGGCAACGGCTCGAAGCAAATTCCCACCGGCCAGTGGGCGAACCGTTCGCGGTGCAACATCTTCACGGGCGTGTGTCGTATCAAGAACTGGGTTGGTCGGTGGCGGGCGGTCGAATCGGATTCGTACTCGTCGAGGATACAGGCAACATCTGGATGATGTCGCCCTAGCGAATGCTGAGTTTTGCAAAGCGCAATATAGGTAAGGCGTGTGATCTTGCGCCTGAATTCCTCAAGCCTGTAATCTGAGCGCAGGAGGATTGTAGGACTCTGCGCCTACGATCACGTATTCGCGCGTAGTCGTTGTCATCAGGCGTTAGTTGCTCAAAACTCCTTCCGAGAGGATTTTGAGTGAAGTGGGGATACTTCGGTTATCTGCCGGGGCAGCGTCGTTTCGCTGCCCCGTCCTGATTAGGGTGACGCATACCACAATGGCTAATGCAGCTCCGACAAAGACGCTGGCCAGCATCACACTGTTGTCCGCCTGAACAGCATGTTGCCCTAAAAAAAACACTTGGGGAACTCCAACCGGTAGCTGTGTACCGCATGACGTGCGGGACCAGGTGGTGGATTTCGCCCGGCATTGGTCGGAAAAGACCGAGATCGGCGTCGGCCGATACATTCATTGGCTGGGCGTGACGGCCAGCCAGTTCTATGACTGGCGAGAGCGCTCCTGGTTGGTCAACGAACATTACGGTTGGGTTCCTCGCGATTTCAGGTTGGAGCGCAGGCTGCGACCCAGTTTGTTGCTCTTCGACTCCACCCAGGCGCTCCATGTGAGGCCCGCAGAGCGCTTCTCCGGAGGTCGGTGTGGCGACTCGGGGCACTTAGCCTTCGGTGCATTTCGAGCTTTCGAGCAGATACGGGACAACCGCATTCCAGTCTCGTGCGACGGCTCGCAAGCTATCGTCTATCTTGGCGTCGAGGGCGGAGAACGTCAGAACCGCCGCTTGGACGGG
>JASHRB010000401.1 GCA_030037575.1 Candidatus Sulfotelmatobacter sp.
GACGCTTCCGCCGGAGGCACGCCTTTGAGTCCCGAACTGAAGGACGCCATTGCTCAGGAAGTAAAGGCGCAATTGGCTGCTCAGCAACAGCAAGCCCAGTCGGATAGTGCGCCGTCAGCGTCGGCCGCTCCGGCGGCCGCCCAGGCTCCGCCTCCGGCGCTGGATCCGGCACAGCGTACCTTCATCGTGAACGCCGATCTCACGGTGGTTTCCAACGGGCAGGAATGCGCTTTGAGTTCGGGTGACGTTCTCACTCGTCTCACCGACACTCCGGATGCCGACCAGACCGTGAATGCCAGCGTTTCGGCGACCAAGAAGTCGGATTGTGCCGCCGGGTCAACCGTCGCCGTGAAAGTGGACGACCTGCAGGAGATGTACAACCACTTCCAGGAAACGCTGCAAAACGGCATGAGCGAGATGGCCAAAAAGCAGGGTTCAAACGGAATGCCGGCCGCGCCAGATACGGGAACGACTGCATCGTCCGTTCCCCCCCCGCCGGCGGACCCGAATGCGGCATCAGACTTGCAACAACAGCAACAACAGGCAAGTCAGGCCGACTCTCAGGTGCAGCAGCAAGTCGCGAGTTCCGGCGGCGGAACACAGTAACCCGCGCCTTCTCGGCAACCGATTACCCGGAGCGCCATGGTGGGGCGCTCCTTTTTTCGCCATGTAAAAATTGGCTTGTTTTGCTACACTTCCAGTCGCAAATTGGCGGGCGACTGAAAGCGCCGCCCGGGCGGAGGATCCGGCGATGTTCAGGAAAATTCATCAGCTCATTCCCCTTCCATTTTTGGCCTTCACTGCCGCAGCCGTGATCGTGCCGCTTGCCACCGCGCAAGCTCCCAGCTTGGAGGAGCAACTTGCGGCGCAGTACAAGCTGGTGAAGATGGGATCGGATACGAACGGCTATTCCGTCGTCGACAAAGGCACTGTGCTCGCGATTCAGAAGGGCGGAATCCTGGGCGTACCGTATTCCGACAACACCGTCTTGTCTACCAAGTATGAAGGCGGGACCGTACATTCGCCGAGCGGTCTCTCAGTGATGGGACGGAAGTCCATCATGGGGCATTTTGGCAAGGAGCAGACCACACACCTGTTTCAAGTCGGTGACAAAGTTTATCCCTCGAAAATCGAAGTCAACGCAAGCAAAGATACGGTGACGATCGGCATCGTCGCGTGCGACACCTGCAACAAGACCGACCCGCCGACTTATAACAAGGCCAATGTGGTTTTTCAGTTTCCCAAAGGGACTCTGGCTTCGGCCAACGCCGGCTCGGTGGAAGACACGATCGGACAACTGCTGGCTGTTAGCACGGATGACCAAAGCGGGCAGCCGAGCGCCGATCAAGGTGGCGGGCAGCCGAGCGCCGATCAAGGGAATCAGCAGCAAGCCGGGGATCAAGGCGGCGCGCAGCCGGCGGCTGCTCCCCAGCAACCGGCGCCGCAGGATCAGCCTCCGGCCGAGCCTGCCAGCATCGATAAGGGTATGACGCCAGATCAGGTGCAGGCCGCGTTGGGAAAGCCGGATAAGATCGTCAACCTCGGATCGAAACAGATTTACGTTTACAAAGATTTGAAGGTGACGTTTTTGAACGGGAAAGTAAGCGACGTGCAGTAGTGGGCAGTGCCGATCGGCCTTGGCGCTCGATCCCGACTGCCGCCGCTTCCTGCGCCCTGCATTGAGACCGAATCTCGACCGGCTCCAGCAGATGGCCAAGATAATAACCGAAGCTGCCCCCCCCGCCGACGGCCGAGCGGGACAATGGTGGCAGGGCTCGGTTCCGGCCGGGCGAGGACTACGCAAAGGCCCACGGCTAGCTCGATAACATCCCAGCCGACAACCACTTGAGCCAGCGTTCAAGTACTTCCGTACCGTCTGTAGTACTTCAGTTACGCGCGTGGAAGTGACTGGCGGCGGCTTCCGCCTTAACCACAATATATCGTATTAGATTCGCATAACATCACAAGATCTAGAATGCCGTCTCCAACGGCGGCTGAACCCACTCCAGAAAACGCCCAAAAAACCCAGTAAAACACGGAGATTTACTTGGACGAGGGGTTTTTCCCGGCTGATATATGCTCTGGACACCGAGCGTCCACCAGACACGCAGGGTGGATGACGATGCTTCACGGAAGAGTCCGTGGGCCGAGCAAACTGAATCCAGTTCGGGTGGAACAGGCAAGGAACAATGGCCGACTCACGGGAAGTGATGAACATTCGCCAAGCCTCCCAGTATCTGGGAGTGAGTCCGGACACTCTTTACAAGTACGTCGGTGAGCAGAAAATCCCCGCGTTCAAGCTGGGCAATCGCTGGCGCTTCAAGAAATCGAAGCTGGACCAGTGGATGGAAGAGAAATCGAGCCAGATGGATGCGGCGTCGAAGCACAAACCCAAAGCGGCAGTCAAAGCTGCCGGAACGCAGTAGAAAGCAAACGACGCGGACAAAGCGTCCGCGCCACACACAAAAAGGCGGGCACACATGTTTGGAATGGGATCGAAGTCGATAGTGGGCCTGGATGTGGGCTCTTCGAGCATCAAGGCGGTCGAACTCAAAAAGAAAGGCTCGCAAATAGAAGTTGCGCACTTGGGATTGGAACCGCTGTCCTCCG
>JASHRB010000402.1 GCA_030037575.1 Candidatus Sulfotelmatobacter sp.
AGATAACTGATCTCGTCGGCCGACGGAACTGCTTTGGCCGGATCGTTACTGTCGGGAACTTCGGTGGTACCGACGAGAATCTGGTCGTTCCACGGAATGATGAACATCGGGCGTCCATCGACGGCCTCGGTGTAAACGGCGGCGACCGGCGAACCCGGAAAGCGCGGCAAGACGATGTGCGAGCCGCGCACGCCGCCGAGCAACGGTTTTGACAGCCGAAGGGAAGAACGCTGGCAAACGCGATCAGCCCAAGGCCCGCTGCAGTTGATCACCCATCCCCCGTCGACACGCTCGTCGCGTCCGCTCATATGATCGCGCAACAATAGGCCGCGCACGCGTCCATGCGCCACATCCACGGCAAGAGCTTCGGTGTGATTGCGCACAATCGCACCCGCAGCAATTGCCTCCGTGAGCCACTCGGCGACGAGCCGCTCAGGAAACTCGCACTGCGCATCCTCATAGTTGAAAAATGACCAGCGCTGCCCGGCATCCAACCCCCGCTCCAGTTGCTTCAACTCCAATTCGCTGACGCCTTTATTCGCCGGCTTGCCCGCCATCTTCTGGTAAAGCCACAGTCCGGTTCGAACTCTCAGTGCGCTGCGCTGGCTGGCTTCGTTCAAAACCAGAAGAAAGTGCATGGGATGTACTAAATGTGAATGCTCTCTCAGCAATCTCTCGCGCTCCCGCAACGATTCTCGAACCAGCCCAAGCTCGGCATGTTCGAGGTAACGCAATCCGCCGTGGATGATGCGAGTGGAGCGGCTGGTCACGCCCGAAGCGAAGTCATTCTGATCGATTAGAAGCGTGCGCTTGCCCGCGCGGGCGCATTCCCGCGCCACAGCCACCCCGTTGATGCCGCCGCCGATGACCAGGACGTGAAAGTGCTGGGACTCAAGCGGCGGTCGTTGATTGGTCGCTAATGGCATTGTTTATCAATATGATACGAAATTTTGCAAAGGATATACATGAATACTATGGCGGCCCGGAGGGGAAAACGCAAACCCCCGCCATTATTAAAGTTTGCACCACGTTCCGTAAGGGGAGAAGGTAACCTTGGTACCGCAACGTAACGGGGGGGAAGGGCGGTTTTTTCACCCCGCTAAAAAAGCCCGGCCACACAGAGCGGGCCGGTCGGGCTGAGTGTTTTGGCTTAATTCAGGCAACTTTGCGTTCGGATTTCCCGCCACCGGAAAACAGCTCGATCATTGCGCGATTGAAAGCGGGGATGTCGTCCGGCTTGCGGCTCGTAACCAATCCGTTATGTACAACCACCGGTTCGTCGACCCAATTGCCACCGGCATTTCGGATATCGGTTTTCAACGAAGGCCACGACGCTATCGTGCGTCCGCGCACGGCCCCGGCTTCTATTAATATCCAGGGCGCGTGGCAGATCGCCGCGATCGGTTTCTGCTGGTCGACGAAATGCTTCACAAATTCGACCGCTTCCGGAATCATCCGCAGATGATCCGAATTGATAACACCGCCGGGAAGAAGAAGAGCGTCATATTGCGAAGCGTTTGTGGACTTGAGCGCAATATCCACACGAACTTCCTTGCCCCAGTCTTTCATTTCCCAGCCTTTGATTTTGTGTTCGGCGGGCGAAATCACTTGCGCTTTCGCGCCCGCTTCTTCGAGAGCCTGTTTCGGCTTGAGCAGTTCGGATTGTTCAAAACCATCAGTTGCGAGAATTGCGATTGTCTTTGCTTGCAAATTATTTGCCACGGCCTCTCCTCCTAATATTAGGTTGCTTGCTTCCTTGATTTCGATGCGCAGCTTCCCCCTGCGGTTTCTAGCGAACCGGCGAATGCCAGACGCATTGCCCGAAATCCGCCGCGTCATTTACAGTGATTGCCAATGGCCACAACTGGGGAACGTTTTGAACTCGCCGTCGAGATTATGAAGCGGTTGCGCGCGCCCGCTGGTTGTCCGTGGGATCGCGAGCAGACCTTCGATTCCATCAAGCCGTATACGCTCGAAGAAACTTACGAGCTGCTGGAAGCGATCGACAATCGTGATTGGGAGGAGCTTCCTGGTGAACTTGGCGATCTGCTGTTGCAGGTTCTTTTTTATGCCGAGATGGCAAGAGAGCAGGGAAGGTTTTCAATTGACGACGTTCTCGACCGGCTCTCGGGCAAGCTGGTGGATCGACATCCACATGTGTTTGGCCAAGTGAAGGCCGATACGTCGGCGGATGTAAAGCGCAACTGGGAGGCGTTGAAGCTGGAAGAGCGAAAGAAACGTGCGGCGCAGGGTGCGGCTGTAGAGGATCGTGGAACCGAAACGGGAAGAGCCGCTTCAACTTCGATTTTGTCTGGAATTTCTTCCGCGATGCCGTCGCTGCTCGAAGCTCACAAGCTCAGCTCGCGCGCGGCGCAGGTTGGGTTCGATTGGCCGGACATTGCAAGCTTGTTCGAAAAGCTAGCCGAAGAAACTCGAGAGCTAAAGCAGCACTTGAAAAGATTTCCCCTGCACGGCCCTCGGCCGGAAGGCCGAGGAATTGCGGGTTCCGGGCGCCAGAACATTCCCGAAGATTTACGCGAACGGTGGGAAGAAGAAGTGGGTGATCTTCTTTTCGTGCTGGTCAATATTGCGCGCTATTTATCGCTGGATCCTGAATCTGCGTTGCGAAAAAGCAACCAGAAATTCCGTCGGCGATTTCAATGGATGGAGCAGCGTCTACACGAAGACGGCGTGGCTTCTCCGGAAAACTCTTCGATGGAGCAACTGGAATCACTGTGGCAAGAGGCAAAGCGAACGGAGAAACAATCGTGAGCGTGGAGTCGATCGTCATTCGACGCTGCCGAGGCCTGGACGAACTCAGGGCGTGCGTAGCTCTGCAAAAAGAAACATGGAACTTCAGCGATGACGAACTGATTCCATTGCGCATGTTCGTCGTGGCCGACAAAATTGGCGGTCAAATAATGGGCGCGTTCGACGGCAACGAGATGGTCGGCTTCGCCCTGTCGGTGCCCGGGATGCGATCGGGGCACGCCTATCTGCATTCGCACATGCTGGCCGTCCGGAAACAGCATCGCAACGGGGGACTCGGCCGACGGCTGAAGTTGCTGCAGCGTGAAGACGCATTGACGCGCGGCATTGAATTGATCGAATGGACCTATGATCCGCTCGAGATCAAAAACGCCTATCTCAACCTGGAGAAGCTGGGAGCGATCTCTCGCCGCTACAACATTAATCAATATGGGATTACGTCTTCGCCGTTGCAAGGTGGTCTTCCCAGCGACCGACTCATTGCCGAATGGTGGTTGAAGTCGAAACGGGTTGAGACTCTGCTCGCGACCGGAAAGCATCCGGCATTTGAGCCGAAAGCGGAAATCAATGTTCCGGCACGGATTTACGAATGGAAAGCGGCGTCGGAAACGCGTGACAAGGCCCAACAGGTGCAGGAGCGTAACCGTCAGCAGTTTCTCCAAGTGTTGGACCGAGGCCTGACCGTGCTCGGCTATCGGCGCGACGCCGAAGGGAACGGAAAGTTCTTGCTGGGCGAGTGGGATGAAAAGTGGTCGTATACGTCGCGGGAGTGAAACCGTTTCAGGTTTTTGCGGAAAGCCGAAGTCCGAAAGCCAAAGCCGGTGCTTTCTCTGTGATTCTCTGTCTCTGTGGTGAACCAACCTCTCAACATGAAAATTGAAGCCATTACGATTCGCGAAATTCAAATGCCCCTCGTCCACTTTTTTGAAACCAGCTTTGGGCGCACTTATCGCCGACGAATTTTGTTGCTCACCGCGCATTGCGAAGGGGTAGATGGGTGGGCGGAATGCGTCGCCGGCGAGGATCCGTTCTACAGCAGCGAGTGGGCGGAGAGCGCGTGGCCAACGATCGTTCGCTACCTGGCGCCCGCAGTGCTGGGCAAAGACCTCGACTCAGCGCGAGAGTGTCCGGCGCTGTTAGCCCGGGTTCGCGGGCATCGCATGGCCAAAGCCGCTTTGGAAAACGCAGTATGGGATGCCGAAGCTAAGCAGAAAAAAGTTTCTCTGTGGAAACTGCTCGGTGGAACCAGAACTGAAATTCCTTGCGGTGTTTCGATTGGAATTCAGGATTCCGTGGAACAGCTGATGGAAAAAATTGAGACCGCGCTGGCCGCCGGCTACGGGCGCATCAAGGTGAAGGTAAAGCCGGGATGGGATGTTAACGTGCTCGAACAAATTCGCTCGCGCTGGGCCGATATCACCTTGAGCTGCGACGCCAACTCGGCATACACGCTCGATCAAGTCGAGCATCTGCGCGACTTCGATCAGTTCAACCTCTTAATGATCGAGCAGCCGCTTTGGGACGATGACATCTTCTATCATGCTCGGCTGCAGAAACAATTGCGCAGTGCCATCTGTCTCGATGAGTCGATCGTGAGCGCGCGGGCCGCTGCGACTGCGCTGGACATCGGCGCATGCCGGATCATCAACATCAAAGTTGGCCGGGTGGGGGGATTTACGGAAGCGGTGAAGATTCACAACATCTGCCAATCGCAGAAGATACCGGTCTGGTGTGGAGGAATGTTGGAATCGGGCATCGGTCGCGCGCACAACATCGCGCTTTCCACGCTGCCCAATTTTAGTTTGCCTGGCGATGTTTCCGCTTCGCAACGGTATTGGAAGGAAGACATTATCGCTCCCGAGGTTACAGTTCGGTCGCAGGGAACGATCGCGATCAGCAACGAGGCAGGAACGGGCTACAGGATCAAGGAAGATTTGATCGAGAAGCTCACCGTGCGCAAAGAGACAATTCGCCGCGAAGCCTGATGGCCTTCGACGGCGGTCCGAATGAAGCACCGGTTTTCTAAGATTCTACTTGTCTGCCTTGGCCGCGTCGGCGGTTTCATGGTCGCCTTGTTGCAGCCGAGTCTCTTCGGCTTTCAACATTTGCACGCCTTGGGCGAACGTGGTGTCGTTGGGCACGCGCCGGAACTGGCTGAAGACTTCGTCGGAACGGATGGTCAAATTCTTAAAGATGAGTATCTTGCCGGTGAAAGCCAAAGACATCTGCGAGATCTCCCAAGAGTCATCGCCGACATCGGCCTGTTCCACCACGAAATGTCCACCGGCGTCGAGATGCCCCAAGATTCCCCAACCGAAGCTGACTGGCTGAAATAAAGTGCCATCGATTTTGGCGATTCGGTGTTTGACCGGATCGATCAGAAGTGTGCCCACCATGCCGAGGAGCACGTCTTCTACGTGCGATGGTGGCCGATAAGCGGGGTTGGGATGAAACTTCAAGCGAATCAGCTCCACTCCGTCCCGCCCGATGCTGGCTGAACCGGGGACCGTGCCGGCGTACTGATACTCGAAGGCATCGGGCAAAGCTTTCATGATGCGCAAGGTCCGGTCCGCATCCTCTTTTTGCTCCCGTTGTTTGCGCTTGAGTTGCTCGGGATTACTTGCGAGCCAGGCCAGGCGTCCCTCTTCATCCTCCTTCTGTTTGGAACTGAGAGGCTTGTCGTCGTAGGCGACCGTCATGCCGGCGAGGGCTTCGCGCGTCTCCACGTAAATTCTCGTTTGCGATCCCTTCGCGGTCTTCTTGTGATCGAGAAACATGTGTTTTATGCCGTTAGGGTTGCTGGCGGCAATTTCGTTGGCCACGGTGAGCCGCACCCATTGAATTGGAGAAAGGTTCTGCTCATCGGCCAGCGGAGAAGTCTCGCCAATTCCTGGAAACCAGGAAATCAACGACAGTACCACGACGATTCGAGGGATCATCTTCGCCGGCAACGGCTTTGGCATTCTTCAAGTCTAACAATTTCGTTTCATACCTTGCTCTACAGCAGTGTCGGTAGCGCGGAGGGTATGATCGGCGCTTGCCGCATACTCCCTGCGTTGCGTATAGTCGTTGCAGTGGACGACCTTCCGGTTTATCCCAGATTCCCCCAAGGACAGGCGTTCATTGATTTCCGAACACAGGAGTGTTTCCATGGGCGCACCGGGCGGTGGTTTGGCGCAAATCGGCAGCTCCGTGGTGGTCAAGGGCGAACTCTCGGGCAGCGAAGATCTTTTTGTCGATGGTCACGTCGAGGGCACCATCGCCTTAAAGAGCAACAATTTAACGGTGGGGCCCAACGGCCAGGTAAAAGCCAGCGTTGATGCCAAGGGAGTCATCGTGCAGGGCAAACTGGAAGGCAACATACAAGCCAGCGATCGCGTCGAACTACGCAAGTCTGCCAGCGTTACCGGGGACATTGCCACGCAGCGAATTTCGATCGAAGAAGGCGCTTTCTTGAAGGGTAAAGTCGATATTCACCGCAGCGACAGCAAGTAGCAACCAAGACTTCTAAAAGCTTCTCAGGTTCAATGTACACAGGATGTCATCGGTCTCGCAGAATTTCATGAAACTTTTTCGCAGTTCGTCTGGGCCTGAGGTGGCTCCGGCACAGACTTTTGAGAAGCTGACCCGCCGGTCGAGCGGATTGGGAGAGCTGTCGCGCATGTGGGAATCCCTTGAAACGCTTTGCGTGCTTGATCTCGGTTCGACCTCACCAGGCAACATTCGCTACTTCACCGAACGCGGGCACAAGATTTACAGCGAGGATCTGCTCACGGCTTCGACTGATCCCGAGCTTCTGAGCAAAGATGAACAGGGACATGCGGTGCTCGACAGCCGCAAATTTCTGGCTGAGAATCTGGTTTATCCGGCTGCGCGTTTCGACGTGATTTTCTGCTGGAATTTGCCCGATTATCTTGACGAGGGATTGGTAAAACCGGTGGTGGGCAGGCTGTGGTCGATTTTGAAGCCGGGGGGAATGCTGCTGGCCTTCTTTCATACGCGGGACGCCGGGCCTGACGCGCCCTGCCACCGCTTTCATATCGTCGGTCCCGACACCCTGCAGATGCACAAAATTGAGCTGCGCCGTGAAACCCGCCGCGGACCGACGGGCGCAATACACACGGCGATCAGCGATGGTTTTCAATTGCAGCGAGTGTTCAACAATCGGCACATCGAGACTTTGTTCCGCGATTTCGCTTCCATCAAATTCTTTCTTGCCCGCGACAGCATTCGGGAAGTGTTAGTGGTGCGCTGAACTAGACGCGCGAGGCTCGCGGGGAGAGTTCAGGCTTTTGTCCCGAGATGTAGCCCTTCATTGTTCTGGCGGTTTTTTCCACACGATGGCTGCCATCCGAAACAGGAAGTGCCGCGAAATCTCTGCCGGGTGTTCCCCGGGGGAAGGAAACGCAGAGGAAACCGAGTCGCGAATTTCTTGTGGCACGTAAGCCCGGCGCACGGAGGTGATGCCATCAACCCACGCCACGCGACTCCCCATGATGGGAAAGCTCGCATACACCAGCCCGAGGTGAAGCCGATTTCGCACTAGATCGTTGATCAATAAAGCCTGGCGGCATACCCGCATGCCCTCGCGAATGAATTGAGTCAACTGCCGGGGATTCAAATGGTGGACAAAAAGATTGCAACCGACTAAATCGAATGAACTGTCGCAAAACGGAATACGCAATGCGTCGGCCACGACCGAGTGATTGCCCGGCGGCAAATGAGACCGGGCCATGTCGAGAAGGGTTACGTCGAATGCGAAACCATCGCGAGCCATCTTATTACGCAGGGTCGCAGGCACTTCTCCCAGGCCTGCGGCAACTTCCAGCAGCGAGAAGCGCTTTATTCCCGTGGCTTGAGCCACGCGCCCGAGCATTCTCTGAGTGGTCGCGACGCCACCGAACCAACGGTTGATGCGGCCGATGGTTTTCAGAGCGGCCTCGACCTCTTGCGGCGAACAGCTGTCAGAGTCGAGGATCTCAGGCGCGTCGATTCGCTGCATGGCTAGGGGCCGGCTTCGTTATTGCGGAGAGCATAAGCAACTCGCCGACCGTGTTGACACGTACTTCATAATGGTTTGCGGCGGTTTCGAACCTGCAGAGAAGCTTTTGAGCCTCCGGCTCGAAGACGGGAACCGTGTAATTTGCTCCAGCGAACTGCTGCACCGCTTCGAGAGATTCGAATAGATTCATCACCACGAATTCGGACTCTTGCGGACTGTTTTTGCGAAGTATGTATCCGCCGCGGTAGCCCGTAATTCTTTCGAGTTCGGGCAACACCCGCTCCTTTAGAAGTTGCTCATAAGCATCCGCATGCTGGCTCTTGGTCCAGCCCCGCCAATGACGTGCCATCATGCTTCCCTCCATCGCGAAAGTTTGCTTGTCAACGGTGCACATCATCTGCAATCGAGCGCCGGAACGAATTCCTCACAAGCCAGCGCAAGCCGCTCAAACTTCCGCCAGTTCCTCTTCCAGCAACTGCTTGTTATACAAGTCGCTGTAATAGCCATTTAAGGCGAGCAGTTCATCGTGAGTTCCGGCCTCGACTACGCGTCCCTCATGCAGCACGGCGATGCGGTCGGCATTGCGCACGGTGGAGACGCGATGTGAGATAAAGATCGTGGTGCGGCCCCGCATGATCTCGCGCAGATGATTCAGAATTCTATCCTCGGTGTGGGTATCGACGCTCGAAAGCGCATCATCGAGGATGAGAATGGGCGGGTTGCGAATCAGGGCGCGGGCGATCGCGGTGCGCTGCTTCTGGCCTCCGGAGAGGGTAATGCCGCGCTCGCCGACCATGGTTTGATAGCCTTCCGGGAAGGTTTCGATTTCGCCGGCGATGTTGGCAGCCTCGGCGGACTCCTGAATTTGCCGATCCGTAGCCGTCTCCACGCCCAAAGCGATGTTCTCCCGAATCCGCTCGCTGAACAGAAAGGTTTCCTGCGGCACGAAGCCAATGTTCTTGCGCAGCTCCGCGACCGAATAATCGCGGATGGACCGGCCGTCGAGCAGGATCATTCCAGGCGTAGCCTCGTAAATGCGTGGGATCAGACTCACGAGGGTGGTTTTGCCCGATCCCGTCGGACCCACAATGGCCACACTAGTGCCGGCGGGGACAAGAAGGTTTATGTCGCGCAGCACGGGCTTGCCGTTGTAGGCGAAGTTCAATCCGCGAAATTCGATCTCGCCTCGCAATTCAACGTTCAGCGCTCCGCCGTGGTCTTTGATTTCGCTCTGTTGTTGCATGATTTCATTCAGCCGCAGCAGAGACGCCGTGCCCCGTTGAAACAGGTTGACGACCCAGCCGAGCGCAATCACAGGAAAGGTTAACTGCATCATGTAAATGGTGAACGCAGTGAAGTCGCCTACGTTCATCGAGCCGGAGAGAAACAGTGTGGTCTGGCTTCCCAGGTACGAGACAAGCCGAACCGTGGTTTGTCCGCGCAAGACTTCTCGGCCGCCCACCCATAGAACCAGCACCATGGCCAGTCCAAGCATGAACTCGAGAGTAGGCCACAACATGCCCATCAACCGCACCAGCTTTAGGCTACGGGCAACGTATTCACGGTTCGCCTTTTCAAAGGATCTGATTTCCGCTTCCTCCTGCACATAGGCACGAACCAGGCGCGCGCCCGAAAAATTCTCCTGAGCGCGCGCAGAGATGTCGGAGAACATCTCCTGAATCTTTTCGAACCGCTCGTGGATTTTGCGGCCGAAGGATTGAATCACGACGCTGACAACCGGCAAGGGCAGGAAGGCGTAGAGCGTGAGCCTGGGGCTCATGTTGATCATGAAAGCTAGCGCGCCCGCGGTGAAAACCAAAGTGTTGGCCGAGTACATGATCGCCGGTCCGAGCAACATGCGCACGGCGTTCAGATCGTTCGTCATGCGCGCCATAATGTCGCCGGT
>JASHRB010000403.1 GCA_030037575.1 Candidatus Sulfotelmatobacter sp.
ATTTCCAATCCCATCGTGCCCTGGCCAGCGATGATGTGCTCGTCATTGTACGGCGGCACAATCACGTATCCATGCTGCGCCGCCAATGCTTCTGCTTTGGCCTGCCGCTCGGCACTCCCCCGCCCGACTAGAACGATATCGGCCCCGAGCCTGGTCGTCGCGTCGCGCTTCACCTGTGGAGCGTCATGCGGCATTACGATGACCGCTTTGGTGCCGAGCGCTCGGGCCGCGTAAGCTACGCCCTGCGCATGATTGCCGCTGGAATAGGTAATCACTCCGTTCTTGCGTTCTTCTGCGTTGAGCGAGGCAATCTTGTTGTAGGCCCCACGCAATTTGAAGGCGCCGATGGGCTGCCGGTTCTCAAGCTTTACGAAGAGCCGGCGCGGATCAGTGTCGCAAAGTTTGAACTCAACCAGCGGAGTGTGGACGGTAATGCCGCGGAGGCGCGATTGTGCGGCGTGGATATCGGAAAGGACAACCATGTAGACGCTTAAATCTCCAAGATCACTGGCATGATCAGCGGCCTTCTCTGCGTTTGCTTCGAAATATAGCGCTTCAAGTCCGCGCGAATTTTTTCCTTGATCACGCCGTAATCGGCTTTCTCTTCTTCGCTTGATTGCTCCAACGTATCTTCTACAATCCGCCGCGCTCCTTCCATCAGTCCGTTCTCGCCCGGATTGAAGCCGCGCGTCACAATTTCCGGGCTTGTCTCCACGCGGCCGGAAAGCTTATTGATCGCAATGATCGGCAGCACAATGCCGTCTTCGCTCAGGTGCCGCCGATCTTTGATAATCAAGTCTTCCACTACGTCGGTGCGATTGCCCGAATCGATGCAGACCCGGCCGACATTGAGGCGGCCGATTTTCCGCGCGTTAAGTTCATCAAACTCGAGAATGTCTCCGCTCTCGATCAGCATGGCTTTTCCGACCGAACTGTGCATGGCGGCAGCCATTTCGGCATGCAGCTTGAGTTGACGATACTCGCCGTGAATGGGAATGAAATATTTCGGTTTCACCAAATTGATGACCAGCTTCAGTTCTTCCTGGCTGGCGTGCCCGCTGACATGAACCGGCGGCGAGGTTCCGTCTTCGTAAATCACGTACGCCTCACGGCGGAAGAGGTGATCGATCATGCGGTAAATCGTCTTCTCGTTGCCGGGAATGATGCGCGAAGAAAGCACGACCGTGTCGCCCTTTTCGATTTTCGCGTGCTTGTGATTATCGACTGCAGCACGCGATAGCGCCGACATCGGTTCACCTTGCGTACCGCTGATCAGCAGGCAGACTTTTTCGGGTGGGAAATTCCTCATCTCGCCGGGATTGATGACGAGACCTGCGGGTACTTCCAAATATCCAAGGTCCTCGGCGATTTCCGCCGAGTTGTTCATCGACCGGCCGATGAACGCGACTTTGCGTCCATGCTCGCGCGCCAACTCCACCGCTAATCGGATTCGGTGAATCGATGATGAAAAACAGGAGATAAACAGCCGCCGCTTGGTGTGGGCAAAAATTTCATCGAACTTTCGCCGCACCGCGCGCTCGCTTGGCGTGTAACCCTTGCGCTCGACATTGGTCGAATCCTGAAACAGCGCGAGCACTCCCAGCTTCCCGTATTCCGCGAAAGAATGGAGATCGAACAGGTTATTGTCGGTGGGGGTGGGATCGACTTTGAAATCTCCCGTATGCATCACGACGCCGACCGGCGTGCGAATGGCCAAGGCCACGCAATCGACCAGGCTGTGCGTCACGCGAATGGGATCAATGGTGAATGCTCCGACCTCAAAGCGCTCGCCGGCCCTAATCTCGCGGAGATCGGCGTCGTCCAGCAGTCCGTGCTCGTCAAGCTTGTCCTCGACATAAGCCAGCGTGAACTCGGTGCCCCACACCGGCAGATTCAGTTCCGAAAGAATCCACGGCAAAGCGCCGATATGATCTTCATGCCCGTGCGTGAGAAGGATGGCGCGCACGTATTGGCGGTTTTCAGTGAGATAGGAAATATCGGGAACGACAATGTCCACGCCGAGCAGTTCCGCTTCGGGGAACATCAGTCCAGCATCGATGACAATAATGTCATCTCCCCAGCGCAGCGCCATGCAGTTCATACCGAACTCGCCGAGGCCCCCTAGGGGAATTACCTGCAATTTTCCAATTGGCATTGGTTAACCCTTGATGCTAGCACAGAGCCTCTTCGCCATAGCGCATTGCTTTCTACTCCGCTCGCCTGATGGAAATCTTGTCCGGCATCGGTTAATGTCGATTTAATGAGTGACGCTTCCTCCAAACCTTGGATCCGGCGGCGGATCGAGAGGGCGGTGGCCAAAGGGCTTACCCGCGCTTATTCGACGGTTCAAATAGACCCGCAGCGATTTCTCATTCAACTTCGCAGCGCGTACCGGCTGCCCATCAGCGGCTATCAGGGTGTTTATTCGCTCGACATCGAAGAACTCGACATTGTGGCGAATAACGTCATCCGGGGCGGCATGAAGATCGCCGCCGTGGAGGGCGCGGGCTTTGGCATGGGCGGATTGATCACGCTCTTCCCCGATCTCGGGATTCTTTCGGCGATTACGATGCGCACGATTCAGAAGCTCAGCTTGGTTTATGGTTTTCAATTCAACACCGACGAGGAAATCGCCGAGCTTTGGATTGCGGCCGCCAGCGCTGCGGGCGTGGATCTCGGCCGCGAGTTGATTGAAAAAGAAGTGGTCAATAAATTCGTACCGCGGGTCATCGAGCGAATCGCCGCGAGCGCCAGCGCAGAAGTCGTCGAGAGATGGGCGGGACGCATGATTCCCCTGGTGAGCTCGGCTTTAGGAGCCGGGTTAAACTATTTGTTCGTGCGCGCATGGGGTGAGCGCGCAAAGGCTCACTTTCGGCAGAGGCACTTACAGATTCGGCAGCGGGCCGGGGAAACATTCGCAGCGCCGCAGGCGGAGAATATTCTTCCGTCCTCGAGTCAATAGTTTCACTTCTGTTTCTTCATTCTCGCTTCATGATGGGGACCATGATTCAGGGGCAACGAAATCCGCGTGTGATAAAAAAAAGCATGGCTGTTTTTCCGTGTGCGGCGATTCTCTTTGATCTCGATGGCGTGCTCATCGATTCGACCGGTTCGATCGACATTCAGTGGCGCGCCTGGGCACGCGAGCATGGCATTGTGGCAGAAAAAGTTCTGGCCATCGCTCACGGCGTGCGCACAGTGGAAGTGATTCGTACCATGGCTCCGCACCTGGATGCT
>JASHRB010000404.1 GCA_030037575.1 Candidatus Sulfotelmatobacter sp.
GGCCTGGGCGTTGTCGGGACGCCGACGACCACCACGCAAAGTGTGCCGCAGTCGTCGACACTTATCCCCAATACAGCGACCACCAATGAGGACACGGACACCACGATCACGACCGCGCAGCCCAATATCAACTTCGGTGCGGACGGGTCCAGCGCGCTCCAATTCACGCTGCCCAATCCCGGCTCGGCGAGCGGGAATGTCTACTCCGTCAGCGATGTGTCGGGGCATGGATTCTCGCTGACGACGACGGGTGGTTCGGCAGACTTCTACGGCTTTACCGGCGGCGCCACCGATAATCCTTCCGTTCCGGCTGGGACCACCGTCGGCTGCATCGATAATGGGAGCGAGAACGGCTACGGATGCGCGGTCCTGTATGGGGACTTCGCGCGCCAGGGCGCGACGGTCAACTTTAACTCCACCTTCGAGATCGGCGGCTATTCGCTGAGCCTCGGCGGCGATGTGACGCTGCCGGCCGCACCCGGGTCGACTGAATGTCTCCAGATGTCGGACACCGGGTCGATCACGACCACCGGCAGTACCTGCGGCGGCTCGACTACCATCACCCTTGCACCTGGCCTCGGTGACAGTCAGACGAGTTTCAACGGTACATCGACCGCACAGACCGTCACCAATTCGTCGACGCTCTATCCACAACTCGCAAGCGTCACCGAGACAAGCAGTTACACGCTGAACGCCCGTTGTTCGTCGGACATCCTTTGTGACACTGCGACGCTCGTTCTCTCGGATGCTGCCAGCCTGACCTTCAAGGCACCGAACCCGGCTGGGACCCTCGCGCCGTATCAGATTGCCGATGCTGCGGGCGATCCCTTCACCGTTACGACGGTCAGTGGTACGGCCACCTTCTACGGTTGCGTTTCTGGCTCACCAACATCTTTCACTGTCCCGGCCAATTACTCGATTCAACTGTCCGATCAGGGATCGACCAATAATGACTATTATTGTGTCGAACAGCCCGTCACCCCTGCAGCGCCAGCTGGCCTGACGCACTTCGATCTCGGCTACATCTCGGGCGTCAACCCGAACGGCGCAGTGATCGTAGCCTATATCCCGACTACGCTGACCGTCACCTCGATCTATGGCATCCCGACGGCGGCGAGCGGAACCTCTGGCACCGACATCGACGTTTACGAGGCCCCGAGCGGAACCGCGTGTAGCTCCGGGACGAAGATGGATTCGACGAGCTTCAACGCCGACGGCACGGCGAACACGCAGCAGTCGATGGGCGTCAACACGAACACGATCACCGCCAGCGACTATCTCTGTTTCGTCACATCGGGAACGTGGACAAGCAGTACCGGCGTCGGCACCATCACTGTATGGGCGCACCCATGATCATTCGGGCGCTCTTTGTCGTAGCGGCGTTTCTGGCTACGACCGTTGCATTGCCGCAGGCGCAGGCGTGGCTGGCGCAATCCGCTCCAAGCGGTAGCGGCTACACCGGACCCTGCGATGCGGCGAGCGTCTGCTCGAGTGCTTGGGGTCTGGTCGCCGCCACAGCTTCCTACGCGAGTTCAGGAGGTTCCGCCTTTGAAGTATCATGTGGCGGAACCGACTATACGATAGATTTCCTCTCCACCGGCGCGCCTGACTACGCCGCACAATCATCAGACTGCGGCGACAATACTCCTTATCTGCTGACGTTTTACGATCAAATCGGCTCGAATAACATCATCACAACGATCGGGACGAGCACCGCTGCCGTCTTAAGTTCCAGTTGCGGCACGACGGGCAAATATGGCGGTTATTGGAGCAGTGGCGATGAAGACTATACTTCGTCGAGCACCATTACACAAGCGCAACCGCTTACAATGGCTGTGGTCATGGACAGAACGACAAATGTCACCTCAACACAGGCGGCGATCGGCAATAGAGAAATAGGCTCTCCATTTATTCAGTTTGCGGACTCGGCCAACACTATAGCAATTTGGGACGGCACAAATTATCCTAACTTTACCGCAGACGACAATGAATTGCATATTCTCCAAGCTGTGATAAACGGCGGTTCCTCGATAGTTGCTATTGACGGCACTAATAACACAGGCGTTTCGCTAGACGATACGGCTGATTTTTCCGGCGACCCGCTGAATATCGGGTCTATAGGCGGCCAGTTTTACGGATGCTTTGCATTTGGGTATTTTGCTGCGTCTGCCGTATCTACTGCGAATTTGACGGCGATTTACGATAACCTATCGGGACAGGGCTATTGAGCAAGATCCTCGCGGGCCTACTACTTCTCTTATTGTCGCTGCCGCAGCCGGCGCACGCGTTGTTGTTTCGTGCGGCCGGCGGTGGAAACAACGCCAATAGTGATCCGACCGTCGGTGTGCTGCCCTCATACAATGATGCCTCGGCCAACTGGGCGAATGCTGGCCTAGCGGTGGTCGGTGGCATCCCAAGCCGATCGACGCAGTGCGGTTCGACCGTCGAACCGTCAGGGCTGATTCCGCCGCAGACCGGCGATGACGCTGACAACATCAACGCGGCGATTTCCGCCTGCACCGCCGGCGACGTGGTGCTGCTCGGGTCGGGAATCTTCAACCTCGATGTCAGCGAATATATCGAGCTCGACAAAGGAGTCACGCTTCGGGGCAGCGGCACGTGCGATCTGACTGGATTGGTGGCGACGACGGGGGGCTCTGGAAACGGAACCACTGCTACGCTGACTTTCAGCGGCAGCGAGGTGATCCCGGTCGGAACTCCGATCGCGGTCACCAATGTGACACCGACCGGCTACAACGGCTCGGCGATGGTGACGGCTTCCTCGGCCGGCTCTGTGTCCTTCGCAAACGCGACGACGGGTTCCCAAACAGTAGCGGGAACGATCCGTTCTCCGTATTGCCCGACCGTGCTGCAATACTACAACGGGCTGCTGGAAACGTGGGAGGCCAGCGGGTACTGCGGAGTGAGTGCGCCAGGGACCGGCAACTGCTCCAACAGCGGTTATCCACTGATCGTAATGGCTCCGGAAGCCGACCTCTATAATTTTGGTTGGTCTGGTTGCCTCCTACCTGGCACGTCGCCCGGTACTTGCAGCTCGGGGACCGCCCTCACCGCAGATGCAGCTCAGGGACAGACGACGATTTCGGTCGCGAGCACGACAAATTTTGCTCCAGGCGAATGGATCTTAATTGACGAAGCGGTGGACTCTGAGCAGATCACCGACCCCGTGACCGCGTGCGATGACGAAGTCTGGGCCGCATCCGATGCGACGAGTTCTTCGGGATCACCAGCCGATGGACGCTTCATCTGGCCGACCTCAACCTGCGTTAGCGACAACGGCGGAGGCAACCCGGCCGATTTCTCATCGTTCACCTGTAGCGCCGGCTACAACTATTGTGATCGGGCAAATGAAGAGTTGCATCTAATTAAATCGGTCGGCTCGGGGACGATCACGTTCGATGATCCGCTTACCGACGCGTTCCGCGAGAGTAATTCGCACGACGCGCAGATATATTACCCGACGCCGCAGTCTTCCGATACCTATTTGCCGTTCTTGCAGGAAGCCGGCCTCGAAAACATGACGATAACGCGGACGCCCTCCGGCGCGGTCAGGATGATATTCTGTGCCTATTGCTGGGTAAAGGGCGTCGACTTCATTGGCTGGGCCGGCGGCACGGTGAACATGATCTACACCGCGCGGTCAGAGGTGACCGACAGTTACTTGGATACCGGCTGGGATTTGGAGTCAAGCGGCGCGGAGTACGCGATATCTTTCGATAATGCCGCCACCGAAAACTTGATGGACAACAATATCGATATTTTCAACGGCAAGGGAATGGTCGGCCGCACGGGGGCCGCAAATGTTGTCGCCTATAATTATCAAGATGACCAGTTCTATATGGAAGGCAGCGGTATCGGAGACTATTGGATCGATGTCGGCACGGCGGGGTCGCACTGGACAGGAGCACATCATTATTTAT
Source organism: Candidatus Sulfotelmatobacter sp. (assembly GCA_030037575.1). GTDB lineage: Bacteria > Acidobacteriota > Terriglobia > Terriglobales > Acidobacteriaceae > Sulfotelmatobacter. The sequence continues at coordinate 3,942 of JASHRB010000404.1, forward strand.
TTGAGGGCAACCGTTCCTCGAACTGCGACAATGACAACACGTGGGGCAGCGACATCTACGATACCTATTTCCGCAACTGGTGCGTAGGATTGCGTACACCGTTCATAGATCCTAGCAGCGGTTGGGCCGTCGACGACGCCACAAACCACTGTCAGGATTACGCCGGAGATCAGTTCGACTGCGGGCCGCTGCGCTCAGGCGGTCTGATGGCATGGCAATATTGGGAGGCCTACGTTGGCAACGTGATGGGCCTCTCCGGGACGACAACATCGGCAAACGGTTGGGATTACAGCGCCTCCAATTTCTCTGTCCAGACTGGGGCGATATGGCTGCTCGGGTGGAATGCTACTACCGCCGCGGACACTGACCCGAACCTGACGGGTGAGACACCTTATCTTTTCCGCCACGGTAATTACGACTATTATAATGACGCGATCGTTGACTGGACCACTGGTTATTCACACAATTTGCCGAACAGTTTCTACCTCTCGTCTGAACCTTCGTATTTCTCGACGGTCGGAACTAGCGGCTGTATTTATCCGTGGCCGTGGATATCCTCAACTTCCTCGCCCCCGGTCCTTTCACCGTCTGGTTCCGGTTGCAGTGCCGACACGGCTCTACCCGCTAAGGCGCGGTACGACGCTGGCACGCCGTTCGTGCAGCCATAATCGAGTTGAAACAATGAACATCTTTCATCGCTTCTTCCGCTGGCACACGCCGCGCCGCATCGTCATCGTGCTGCTGCTGGCGGCATCGACCGCCGTCGGCGTCAACCAAGTCGGTATCGCGGCGGTGCTTCGCATCCTCGGCGGCATCGCGACGGCTATCGCGCAGGTGACGTGGCCCTCCTCCGGCGATGCGGTCATCTCGAATGGCACGAATAGCCCCGCTGGCCTCTCGCCGACCAACAACGACCTCGTCTACTCGACGGGGGGCGCCTTCGCGAACCTGTCGACCGCGGACAGCAGCGTGCTCGTCACGTCCTCGGGCGGCGTGCCGTCGCTTTCGACATCGCTGCCGAGCGGACTCACGATCCCAGGCTACAACGCCTCGGTCACCTGGCCGACCTCCGGTGATCTGATGCTGTCGGACGGTGGGAACGCGCCGACCGCCTATGGCGGTTCGACGTGCACGAGCGGCAAATTCGCGACCGCACTCTCGGCGGCCGGCGTCGCGACCTGCAGTACACCCTCCGGCACCACGATGGGGGTAGAGACACCGACCTTCACGGACAGCGCGTACACGCTGTCCGACAGCGACGCGAACATGTACGTGCTCATCGGCGGCCAGGCGAGCGCCACGGCGGCGGTGAACACGATCGACCTGCCGGCCGGATCGGATGTGGGCAGCGCCGGGACGGTCGTGGTCATCGCCAATATCTCCGACACGACCTCGGTGCCGATCCTGCTCGCCGGGACGCCGACCCTCGACTGCGGCGGCACGGGGGCGGAGACCTGCACCGCGGACTACACCGTGGCGACCAGCGGCGACCTGGTGCGCCACCACATCACATGGGACGACGACGTCAGCCTCTCCTCGGTCGTCTACTCGGACACCGACTGCAGCCTGCTGTCCGACACGCACGCCAACTCCGGCAGCCCCGACTACTACCAGTCGGAGCTGGTCTCCTGCCCGGACATCTCCAGCGGCGCCAAGACCTTCACCCTGACCTTCTCGGGCTCGACCGGGTTCACTTGGGACGGTATCGTCGAGCGTTCGGGCGCTGCGACTTCCTCGCCGGATGACGAGGGGAACGAAGGGGCCGGCACGGGTTCCGGGGCTGGCGCGGTGGTGTCGCTGGCGCTGGCGGGGGCGGTGTCCGAGCGCGGCGAGGTGATCGACGCGGGCTTCAATGATGTGACCGGCACGACGCCGACCGTCGGGCAGGTTGGCTATTCGTATCTCACTGGCGGTTTCGGCGACGAGTACCTGCTGACCAACGGGGCGGCGCTCTACACGATGAGTTGGACGCTTGGCGGCGCCGACGCCTACGTCGCCTCGGCGGCCGGGATCAAGCCGGCCAATCCGTCGACCGTAGTCGACGTGTGCCCAACGACAGGCAGCGATATCTACGGCACGGCTGTGGGGACGGCGTACTGCGGCGACAGCGGCTACTCTGGCGTCCCGGTCCCGCCTGGGTACAGCCTGACGCTCACGGTCGACAGCAATGGGGACTACTTCGCACAGCTGCACCCGCCGCAGTCGCTGCCGAAGGACGACTACACCTCGTCGTTCACAGCGAATATCCAAGCCTGTCGAATGAACAACAACCTTCTGACGGACCTGTCAGCGCTGACCGTGACGGTGCCGACGACGCTGCCGCCGGGCTGCATCATCCCCCTGGAACAGGCCGGCGCGGTCGCCGACGAGGTGACGGCGGGGACGGGGATGTGCCTCGCCTCGGCGGGCGGCGGGCACTGCGTCGACACAGACGATTACACCGGCGGCCAGAACACGCAATCGAACGTGACGGTCGGCGCGGGCAACTCCGCGATCTTCGGCGGCGCGGTGGCTGCACCGCCATGAGGATCGTCGGCGGCCTCGTCGCGGCACTGCTGTTCGCGGCGCTCCTCGCGCTCGGCCCGGCGCGGGTGCAGGCATACTATGGTCCCCTCTTCGCGACGCCGCTAAAGTCGAGCAGCGCGGGAGACTGCGGCACCGAGGCGCCCCCGTCGCAGGCCGTCGCGGCGGGGTTCACAACTTGCGTTGTCAATATCGACTGGACCCAGACCAGCGACTCGACGTGGCTGCCCGCCTCGTACCGCACCAACGAGGCGCTCACCACGCTCGATTGGTACGACCAGACCGGCACCAATAGTAGCCTGATGTGGCATTGGTGGTCGGCGAACAGCAGCTATCCGCCGTACTTTCCGGCCAGCGATATGATAATAACGACGGATGGCGGCAAGCAAGTTATGGCCGTACACGGAGCGGTCGCGAGCCTTTCCGCTGGCATGAACACCTATTGGGGCACCACGGAGGGCTACAACAGCGTTCGAACGCCCCTTTGGCCGAGTAACTTCTACGCCGAGATCATGATGCGGCTGCCGAATCTTTCGTCCTCAGGATATTTATCTGGCGACGACGAGGTTCTGAACGACAATGCTGCGATCAACTCGGGTATCGGCTTCAACAATCCGGACAATCTCCAGAGCGACGGCGCGGCGCAAGGCGGCACGGCCGGCGGCAACGACCAGGTGCACGGTACGTATTGGGCCAACAACGATACGGAGCTGACCTGCTTCATCACCGGATCAGAGACCGAATGCAACAACAACCTGCCGGCCGGATATACTCCAGCGAATTATTATTCCAACGGAAGTCTTGTCACGGCAAATGGAACGACTTATTACGGATGTCAATGGCTTGGTGGCGTATTCCAGAGTTGCGACACCGGCAGCCCAGTGGAGGACTTTCCATATACATATGACGAATTCCAGGCATATGTCGGCAGTGTAGTGTCCGGAGAAGATTATTGGGTCTATGTACAATACTACCGCGTTTGGTCCTGCGCCAATTGGCAGACCGAGCAATGCAACGGCTCGACGCTGGTGCAGGGCTCCAGCGGCTCGCCTGGATCGCCGACCTATTATGAGCAGTGATTAGCGCGCTGGAATGACGGCGGTCACCGCCGACTGCGCGGTTTCGGGCGAGGCCGGCCTCGTCGTGATGGCGCCGCGTTGTATTCGTCGGCGCCGTGAACCTCTTGATCAACGGCGGCGTGCTCGCGGTATTGCCGCAGCTGGTTGGTACGACTTGGTCTGGGTTGCCTACCTGCTGGCGGTGCTGGTCGCCTTTGCCGTACTCGAGGGCCTGGCACTGCGATTAGGCCACGACACCTTGTCGGCCTGGGTCTGGCGCGTCACGGCAGTCCGGGACCCCGCACTCCGCCTCCCGCGCCGAACCGCCCGCGCCTGGGGTCCAGCCGCGGGCGCTCGCGCTCGGCCGCGCTCGACAGGGCGCCCCACACCTGCAGATACGGGGCGCGCCTACCCTCCGGGCAGGCGTCCTTGAAGTTCCCGTAGTCGACCGCGCCGACCTCGGCGCCGATCACCGCCGCGAGTTCGCTCCGCGCGCAGCGCACCCGGAACGGGTAGTCGCGCTCCGGCGTGACGTCGACGCGGCGCACGGGGAAGAGCGCCTGCAGGTCGCGCTTCCAGCGTGACCTCACGACCAAGACCCCTGGGTCGTCCGGGTCGGCCACCGCCGAGATGAACCCCTTCGTCGTGAACACCCACACGTTCAGCCTCCTCCCAGGATGATGTCCCGCTCGACCAGCCACCCGGCCAGGCGCGCGACCTGCGCCTCGTCGAGCGCGATCTCCGCGCCGTCCTCGTCCCGCAGCAGCACGACCCACTGACAGTCCGCGGTCTCGTACGCGAGGGCGCGGACCGCCGGCGTCGCGAGCCCGGCCTTCGGCTCCAGCACCTCGACGCCGATCGGGGCGGCGTGCCCCGGCGGCCCCCTCACCTCGGCCTCTCGGCCGTGACGTCGACCCGCACCGCCTTGGTCCTCATCTCGCCTCCTCCTTAAAGGTCCC
>JASHRB010000405.1 GCA_030037575.1 Candidatus Sulfotelmatobacter sp.
GAAATTGCCGGGCTGATTCGCGATTTCGACGCGATGGCGGCTCGCCTGGAGACTTTAGTGGAGGCGCAGTCGCGCCTGCTGAATGATATCTCTCACGAATTGCGCTCGCCGCTGGCGCGGTTGAATGTGGCGCTGGGGCTGGCAAGACAACGGTCCGGGATGGAAAGCGCCGAGATGCTGGAGCGTATCGAACTCGAAGCGGGTCGCTTAAACGAATTGATCGGTCGCCTGCTGACGCTCGCGCGCATGGAAGATGGCGAGCAGCGCGTGTCGGCGACGCCGGTGCCACTGGATCAGGTCGTGCTCGCAGTAGCCGAGGATGCCGAGTTCGAGGCCCAGGCCAGGCACTGCCACGTGCGCAGTGAAATTCCCGAAGGAACGTGGGAAGTACGCGGCGATGCGTCTTTGTTGCACAGCGCGATCGAGAACGTGGTGCGCAACGCAATCCGCTACACGCGGGAGGGTTCGTCGGTCGAGATTTTCCTCGCGCAGGGCGAAAATAACAGGGAGCCTGAGGCGGTGGTGCGCGTCACCGACTGCGGCAGCGGTGTGCCGGCCGATGCTCTGGAAAAGTTGTTCCAGCCTTTTTACCGTCTGGATGATGCACGCGGCCGGCAGACCGGTGGTGTTGGCCTCGGGCTGGCCATCACGGAACGGGCGGTTCACTTTCACGGTGGGCGGGTGGCTGCTTCAAACCGCGCCGAAGGCGGACTCCTGGTGGAGATTCACCTGCCACTGATGCCCGCCAGCGCCGCCCCGGATGCCCCTCGTGAGGTGGTTTCCATGCCGGAGCGGGAAACGTCAGGGATCCTAGGCTAGAAAGTGGTGATTAGCGGCCAAGCCGATCGGTGCCTGTTTGGGGCGCTGGGCAAAGATTATTGTTGGCGACCGGCAACGGCCAAATCATGAGCAAGCGAAAAACCTCATTGCGCCGCCGGATTCGTGGTTGTGCTCCCAGTCGCGGTTTGACGATTTTCGGCATTGCGGATGTCGTGCGATCTGGGGAAGTTGTCCCCAGATACCCATGGTTTCTTCACCCACCTTGCCATTCCTCTGACGATATTCCTGATGACGATTGGGGGAGGCGGGCTGTGGTAGAGGCTTCGTCGGAGGCCGGGCCGCCGCAGGGCACGGAATCTTGGCGTAAGTGGTGATCCGCGGTCAAAAATGCCTTCGCCAGCGCTTTCCTTTGTGCTTCGGGGTCGTTGCTGAATCCCGACTGGAACGCGGACGCCGGGAAACTACGTGGGGAGTGGGATCTTTTTCTGGCGCCATCTGGGAAATTTTGGCTGGCTCGCCCGGTAATTTGTCCCGCCCATGCTTTGTAATTCTCTACGGAACTCATTGGTTTCTCCAAGGGGCCCAAGGGAGATCTTCGAATCGACACGCCTAACCCTAAACCCAGTCTCCGAATCCTGTTTCTAGGCAACTCTCGCGCTCATCCGCGGTTCCAATAAGTGCCGCGGAAGTTTGCTCTTCCTGCGCTTTCCTGATACACAAGTGGATGGCAATTTTCGTCCCCAAACAGCTGTCCCATGCCCGGGTTCCGGCGACCGAGCAAACGCTGCGGCGTGTTCACAGGAGATAAAGCGAAGAATGCGTATTCGGTTCAGTTGGATTGCGGCGATCCTGACTCTGGTTTCCCTGGGTTTGTTGATGGCTTGCAGTCCCAAGTACTCGGCCAACTACAACGGTCTGGTGGTGGTTCCGACGCAGGGCTTGGCGGTGATGCAGAGCTTCAGTCTCGATCTTGGCAACGGCCACATCCAAACGATCAATAATCCGAATGGTCCTCCTACGCCCGGGATACCGACAAGCGTGATTCTCGACCCAGCGGGCGAATTCGCTTATGTGATTGTGTATCAGAATCCGGCGTTGACTGGCGGCAGCATCACCGGAATCGCGGCCTTTAGTATTGCCTCTGACGGAAAACTGAGCAACGTTGGCACCACGCCCTTGCCCGATCCGACTGCGATGGCGATGGATTCGGCGGGGAAATTCTTGTTTGTCGCTACCAGCGGAGGGTCGGTTTATGTTTTCTCCATTGGCGCCAACGCAAGCCTCACGGCTGTGGGAAGTCCAACATCCCTGCCGGCTGAACCGGGCGGGGCGACTCCGAGCGCGTCGGCCCTGGCCGTGACCCCGACCATCTATCCGGCGCAGTTCGCCTATTGTTCCGGAGTCACGCCACCTACCACCGAGAACCTTTACATCACGGATAAAGTCAATTACGCGCTTCTCAACTATTCGATTTCCTCAGCCGGTGACCTGACCCTGGTTCCGTACAATACGATCTCGCCGGGGATTCCGACGGGGACGGTTCCTTCGGGCGTGGCCGTCGATCCCTGCAATCGGTTCGTCTATGTTTCCAATTCTGCGCCTAACAACAGCGTCAGCGCTTATACGATTTGCTATGCCGTTTCTTTAGCCACCAACTGCCGCGTCGCCAACTTCAGCCTGCAGGAAGTCACCGGTTCGCCTTATCCTGCTCTCGACGATCCCGGCCCACTGTTGGTCGACCCCTACGGCAAGTTTTTGTACGTCGTGGATACGGAATCGAATGCCATCTCGGGCTATCAGATCAGCAGCGTCACAGGCACCTTAACCGCGTTTACGGGAGCGCCTACGGCCACCAACTTGGAGCCGACTGCCATTGCCATCCGCAGCGATGACAGCTGGATGTTCGTCTCCAACCTCAACTCCGCGAACATTTCGGAATACGCGATCAGCCTTTCGAATGGAGGCTTGACGCCGCAGCCACCGATTTCGACTTTCAACTATCCCTCGGGAGTGGCGGTGAAATAAGCGCCAACCGAGAACGTGGGCGTGGTGCAGATTACCGACACTAGGTCGGAATTTTCAGGATCAGGTAGGAGCCTAACAGGGCAAAAATCAAATCCGGCGACCAGGCAGCAAGCGCTGGCGGCAACTGGCTGACGTCCCCCATCGCCTCAAACAGCCGCGACACCACCGTGTAAATCACTGCAATTCCAACGGCAACTGCTATGCCGGTAACAGCTCCCTTTTTCGCGGCTGACATGGCAAAGGGTACGGCGAGCACGGCCATGATCAGCGTGATCAGCGGATACGATAGCTTCTTATTCAACTGCACGCACAGGCGCACGACATCGAAGCCGCTCTGCTGCAGATCGCGAATGTAGCGGTGCAGTTCTTCGTAGTTCATTTCTGTGTATTGTTTGACTTCTTTCTTGAAATAGGAAGGTGCTTCGCTGAGCTGCGGGAAGGTGGAGACGTCGAAGGTGCGATAGCTTGCAATGGCAGCGCCACGCAGCGACCGTTCCCAGCCTTGCTCGTAGATCCAACGATTTAAGCCGTCGGCCCAATGGGCGCGGTCGGCATGAATACGCTGAGCAATGGTGAAAGTGGTGGGATCGATCTCGAATATGGTGAGGTTCGCGAACTGGTTCCGGTCTGCGTCAAAGAACTGGTAATAGTAGATATCGTTGTGCTGGCCAAAAATCCATCGGCGATCAGGGCGCAAGTAGGTTTGCGGCGGCTTGCCTTTGATCTCGTTATGCAGCGCTTCCTGTCGCTGGTTAGTGTGCGGCAGATAAAACTGGTCGGCGAGGAAGAGCCCGCCGGCGACGACGGCCGTCGCGGTCAGGACGGGCATGAAGATCCGGTAGACGCTGGTTCCGGTCGCTTTGATTGCAGTGATCTCGTTTGCGCGGTTCATCAATCCGAACGTGATGAGCACGGCGAGCAGCATCATTAATGGCGCAACGCTATAAAGCAGGTAAGGCGCGACATTGAGTAGATACTCTGCCACCACGATGGCTGGCGTCTGATTGCGTAGAATGTCGCCGAGCAGCTCGAACAGGGTGAATACCAGAAGCAGCACGAGGAAGCTGGCAACGATCATCGCCAGGTAAACAAAGAAGTCACGCAATACGTAGTCGTCGAGCAGAGTGGGAAAGCTAGCGCTGAACAGCCGGTGGCGCCGGGAGGCTCGTTCGAAGGCGCTGCCGCTGGCTCGGCGCAGTCGTCGGCGCTCGGGAAATGCGACTGCGGGCATGGCCTGATCCTTTTTCCAAGGCAGCTTGATTGTCGAGAGCGCAAACGGTCTCCGTTCCGCCTGCCACAAAAGGAACAGCGCGGCGGCAAAGAATACCATGTTGGCAAGCCACGCTCCGAATGCCGGCGTGACCTCGCCTTGTTTTGCCAGCGAGGCACCAATGAGAGAAATGAAGTAATAAACGAAGACCAGCGCAATGGTGAGCACGAATCCGCCGGATTTGCCGCTCTTCTTCGACGAGAGACCGAGCGGGATGCCTACCATCGCCAATACCACGCAAGCGGTCGGCAACGCGAAGCGGT
>JASHRB010000406.1 GCA_030037575.1 Candidatus Sulfotelmatobacter sp.
AGCTTTTCCAGGATCGATTCCACCCTAGCCGTGCCAACAAGAGGTTGGGGATTTTTTCCCCCAGACCCTGCTGACGTACTCGCTGCCAATGGGCAGGGACGCCAGCCACGATGGTCATCAGACCTCTGGCGCGGCAGCTTTGGCGGCTAAGGTTCCCACGGCGCATGTGGTATCCGCCTTCAGTACTGTTCCGAGCGAGGTGCTGTTCCCAGTCCTCGACCGGTGCGGAAAAGGCTGGCCGCCCGACTCGATTTATTGTGGAGACCACAAAAAAGCCAAGAGTAGGCATTCTCGGATCGGCTGGATGCTCTATCGGATGGTTTGCTGTTTCCCCCGATTCCTCGGCGAAATACCATTCCCCATCACGTAGACAAGACGCTCGTAACCTCCACCATGAGCCATTCCCAGCATCCATATTTGGCGTGGTTCGTTGCGCCCACGCTTCTCCTGCCGTGCATCAACTTGGTGGCTTCAGAAGTCTGGGCAGCAAACCCCTCGAAGGCGATAGGCGGCGAAATCAATGGCGCTCATTGAGGTGACGACGAGCGTGAGGGGGAGCGGATCGAGAAGGCGCAGTGACTGTAGTCTCCCGGTGGATATTCGACCTGGCTTTCCCCGCGCCTCCTCAAACCGGTTTGGCTTGGTTCTGTTTCCTGTTCCCGCTTTTGTCGCAGTACCGAGATCAGAAAAATCCGTCCGCTCGTCCCAGCACGGTTTTTGCCACCATCGTGGACGGAGTGGAGCCACTCGGCGTCGAGAACAGCCAGCCGAGTCCTGATACCACAGTATTGGCACTCAGTCCGGCAAAGCTGTCAGGGCTGAGGCCTTGGAAAGTGGTTTGCGAAGTGCTCTCGACGGTGACTTGAGTCGGCGTCCAGTTCGTATTGAACCGGGGCGCGAAGAAGTTCGGAAAAGTCGTAAGGGTAAAGCTTGATGCGCTGGAGTTGACAGCAGTTACGGTGCCCGTGATCTGGCTTGGCTCAAGCTCCACGCTGCTGGCCGTGAAAGAGACCGCGGATGGAGCCCAAGGGCCGCTCTTGGCGGCATTGCTAAGCGTTCCTGCTGCCAGGTCGACCTGCACGTTCTGACCGACGAGTAGGTCCGAACTGCTGGCAAAACTCATCCCGCTGGGAATTGCGAAGTTGCCCGAATCAACCGAGAACGTAGCGCTGCTGGGGATGGTCACGTTGGCCGTGCCCCCGAAGGGTAAAGTGTTAGAGTTCGGCGACCAATAAAGCAGAAGCGTCATCAAGGTGTTGCCGCTGACAGTGCTTAGTCCGATGATGTTTCCTTGTACGACCTGCTGGGTTGCAGCTTGGACGTAGGAGACCGTTCCAGCGAGCAAGGTGCCACCGGTCTGCACGCTGGCGACCTCGACTTGAACAATCTGACCCGAGGCGAGACACGACAGGCTGCTCGCGCTGCAGGCGCTGCTGGGGAAGTTCTGGTAAGTGGTGCTGCTGTTTACCTCGACGGTGAAGGTCCTGCCCCAACGAGTCTGTAGGGTGAATTGGTTCTGACTCGCGTCGACACTCTGGACCGTCCCCAACAGGAAGCCGAACTGGGGAGGACCTGAGGGCGGCGTGGAGGGCAACAGGTTGATGGTGACGCCATTCGTAACCCCGAGATTCACCGAGAGATTCGACTGGATGACGTTGTCCAGATGGAAGTCAAGCAGAAGGCCGAGCGGCGTGCTGTCCGTCACGCTGACGGGAAAGGGCTGCGAGGAAAATGTGAGCGAGGAAGAGTTATCGATCTGCGGCGTGAGCCGGCAGACGGTGTTCAGCGGACACGTGCTGGCCATCGACTGGTCGGAAGAGTTAAATATCACCAGTTGTGGATTGGCGAACGTGAGAGCGAGGCTGCTGTAGGTTCCAGCCGGCACGTTGGCTGTGCTCAGAAAAGCAGAGAGCGCTTGGAGCTGTGTAACGTCGACTTCGATGGGAGCGTCGTTGCTCAGCAGCGAGACCGTGCCCGAGCCCGAAGCGGGCGTCAGATTAGCCGCCGTCACACTGATTTGGAAGAACAGAACCGTTACCCCGTTCGGAGGTTCGTCGGTCATGCTGAGGCTGACTGGAACAGCAGCCTCAGCCGAAGAATTCACCGATGTGCTATTGGTGTTTACTGGAGTTTGGCTGCATCCAGCCAGGAACAGTAGCAGCCATCCAATGGAAAGAAAAAAGAAGAGACGTATCCTGTGCATTTTAGGCTCCTTTAGGGCGGAGAGACATTAAAGAAGGACCCACTGTGCTTCACGATGCGGACACGCACCGCGAAGGATGTACCGGTTAATGTCAGAGGCAATTCACCAACCAAGCGCCCTACCGCCCGGGCACCACAATTGCGCAAGTAAGAGCTCCAAAAGCCCAAATCGTCCAAAGTCTTTCCCTGGTAAATACTTAGCTATAAAGATAACTTTTAAAGTTTTCCATGCGGTCAAGCCCGGCCCGCTTCGGGCCCCTCGTCGGAAATGGGATTTTTTACCGTGTGCCACGTCCATTTTGCCCTGCTCCGCAGTGTGAAATGATTTTCATCTGCGGTCGAACCGATATCGAAGTACCTATCGGCATCGCCGGGGTCTTTGAATCGAGGGAGTGGCGGAGATCGGCTTCGGCAACAAAATTGCCCGGCGCAGAGACCATGCGCCAAGCAGTGTGGTGTGCGCGCAGCATGCTCCCGCACCGAGCACTGTTGCGACCTCATGTGAGTGCTGAAAAAGTCACGGAGATGGGCGGGTAAGATTTAGCGAAAGCAAGTTGGAAGGAGGAGTCTCTGCAGTTCCCCTGCCCGCGTAGCATGCCTCTCCCCCGCGCTCATGCTTGGGGTTCGGTCCACAATGCCATACTCTCGCCAGAGCAGGGCATCGGAGAAATCGTCGGCGCCTGGGTTGCCTAATTGTGGTTGAGGTCAGCTTGCGCTCCGTAGGAAATGCACTTGGCTGGTTCAATCCATTCCTCCAGGCTCATCCGAGAGCAGACCTGAAGCGTGCCGGCGATAACCCGCGGAGCGGTCGACACCCGGCAGCCTGTAGCTGTCCAAACCAAGGCGTGGATCCACCTTAAGGTTCTATGATCGTTATAATTTCCTCTTTTTTCCCGCTGCTGTAAAGATGTCAACAACCGGCAAAAAGGGCCTCCCATGGCACGGTTTACGAATTCAAAAAGAAAATCCCGGATCAAAAGCACGGGCGCACCCGCGCTTGCTCGCGCCAAACAACGAGCGGTAAAGCAACAGATTTCTTCCGCGCCGGCGTTCAACGATCTGCGCCACGGCGGGCCAAGGAAGCGGCGGTACGTGGTCTTCGCACTCACCGCCGCCGCGCTGTTTTATGCGTTCTTTGCCGGATTTCGCACGGTTCACGACTACGATATCGGCTGGCAACTGGCGACGGCGCGCTGGATCGTTCATCATCATCAGATTCCCAGCACCGATGTGCTTTCCTATACGGCAACGGGAAAGCCTTGGATCTATCCCATCCTGTCTGGGCTGATCTTCTACACGCTGTATTGCCTTGGAGGATATGCGGCGCTTACCTGGCTGACCGCAAGCGCATCGCTGGTCACGATTTATCTGCTCACGCGGCAACGCACTGCGGCCACGGGTGTGCTCGCGATTATGGCCGTGCCCGTGATCATGACACGGCTTGATCCACGGGCAGATTTATTCAGCACCTTATTTTTTGCTGCCCTGGTAAGCATCTTGTGGGCGTATCACCGAAGGGGAAAAGGAAAACTGTGGCTGCTGCCCATTCTCTTCCTGTTTTGGGTGAATTTGCATTGGGGATTTGTCGCGGGACTGGGGCTGTGCGCCGGCTACCTGCTCGGGGAAACTTGCGAGATGTTTTATATCGGCAGGCGCGAAGCGGCCAAGTCGCGTCTGCAGAGAGCTTGGCCATGGCTTATGGCTTCGGCGCTGGTTACGTTGGTGAATCCCTGGGGAATTTCTTTCTACCGCAGCGTATTCACCTGGATCGATGACCTGACGACCGGAGCGGCGGCGAAAACCGCGGGCATCATCACACTCGAGTACACTCCACTCAAATTCAATGGGAGCACGCTCCAGGGCGCGCTGGCTTGGCGCAACCCGGGGATGAGCGCCATCTGGTGGCTGCTGGGCATCGCCTGTATGGCGACTGTGATGTCGGTGTTGCAAAGCAACTATGGCGCGGCCATTCTGCTCGCGGCATCGGCGGCCGCGGCGATCCATGCGTATCGGTTTCAGGCAATGTTTGCGTGTGTGGTGGTGGTCGTGGCCGGCAGCGTTCTCAGCCACTCCCTGGAGACGGGGGTTGCGGGCGGGACGCTGCGCTCCGGCCTTCGCTGGCCGACTGTGATGCAGGCGGCGGCGCTCATCTCCATCTTCTTCATCGCGCTTGCCGGAATCCGGAGTTTCGATCTGGTCTCCAACCGCTACTACGCCAATACTCTGCCCTTCGAGTTCGGCACAGGCCTTTCGTGGTGGTATCCGCAGAGGGCATTGGCATTCATTGAGCGCGAACACCTGCCGGGCAACGTTTTCAATCCGCTGGTTCTGGGAGGCTATCTCGAGTGGAGACTTCCCCAGCGTCCGGCCTTCATCGACGGCCGCGGCCGACCCTTTGCGGGAGAAGTGTTCCAAGCCAGCCAGTGGTTGCCCCTGCAGGGGCCGGAATCGCGGGCGTGGCAGGACGCAGCCGATCAATACCGGTTCAACACGATCGTCGTTCCCATCTCCCGCATTTCCGGCTTGGAATATTTTCCCCATCTGCAGCAGTTCTGCGGCGGCCAAGCTTGGCGGGCGGTTTATCTTGACGAGGTCTCGGCGGTGTTTGTGCGGCACACGCCTGCGACCCAATCCTTGACCGATCGCTTGCAGGTGAATTGCGAGAGGGTCCGCTTTTCGCCTCCGAGGGCAAACCAACTCTCGCGGAGAGGACGCGCCGACCTTTTCAATTGGTGGACCAATTCGGCCGTCGTGTACCTGGCGCTGGCGCGGCCGCAGGATGCGCTCGAAGCGACTGACGCGGCCGGGCAGTTGTTTGAAGCGAGCGCGCACTTGCACCTGGAGCGAGGCGTGGCCTTCAAGATGTTAAACAAGGTTGCGGATGCCGAGAAAGAATTTCGCAGATCGGTGGCCCTGGAACCGGAAGAGCACAACCTGTACGAACTGGCCAAGCTGCTCTGGGTCGAACAGCGTTCTGCGGAGGCCATGGCGGCGCTGCGAAAGGCAGCCGAACTGTCGCTGCAACCGGAAAGCTTATACCTCGATCTCGCCTTCGCAGAGATCAAACAGCAAGATCCGCGCGGCGCGCTCGCGGCCTTTGACAAAGCCGCTCAGTTCGATACCCAGCCGGACGACCATCTGCCGGAAGCCGCTGAACTTCACGCACGCATCGCCGAGGGCCGAGCCAGCGCTTGGATGTTGCTAGGCGATACGCGCCGCGCGGCTGAGTTCGAACTCGAAGCCGTGAAGTTGACGCCGGAAGATCCCAACCGCTGGCAACAGCTGGGGAGTCTTTATCAAGCGTTGGGACGGGCTTCAGATGCAGAGAGGGCCATGCAGAAGGCGGAAGAGTTGAGCCTGCAGGCAGCGGAAAATCGCTGAGGCCTGGGCGGCGTTTTCTCAAATTCGGGCGCTTCAACGAAATGACTGTCTGATCACGCTAGTGCCGTATGGGAAGCGAAGGGCACGACGGTTCCGCTTAGCCTCGACCCTGGGAGTTGATTGATATTTTCGGGATCAGCTCTGGGGCACGTCCGGGCGGTTCCACCACCCCCCGCCCAGGGCCTGAAACAAGGCGGCGGTGTCGGCGTAACGATTTGATTGAGCCTGGACCATGTTAATGACGGCTTGCTGATAGCTCTGTTCAGCGCTTAACAGGGCAAGATAGCTCGCATAGCCAACCTTCATTTGCTGCGTAGTCAGGTCGAGCGTCAGCTTGGCAGCATCCCGTGCCGCCACCGCAGCCTTCAGACCATCGGCGTCCTGTTCGAGCGCGTGCAGCGTGTCGGCGACATTTTGAAATGCGGTCAGCACGGTGCTTCGATATTGTTCGTCGGCCTGAACGTATGCCGCTCTGGCGGCGCGCTCTTTATGCAGAAGAGTGCCACCTTGAAAGATCGGCTGGGTGAGGCCGGCGCCCACATCCCGAAATCCGTTTCCCGCCGAGAAAATGTTGCCAAAAGCCAGGGCCATGCTGCCGATATCGCCGGTCAGGTTAAAACTGGGCAGGCGATTCGCGCGTGCGACACCAATCAGAGCGCCGGCCGAGTGCAGGTTCTCCTCCGCCTGGCGCACATCGGGGCGCTGCTCGACAAGTTTGGCAGGAAGACTCAAGGGAAGTTCCCGCGGAAGCTGCAGACTGGACAATTCAAATTTCTCGACCGGATCTTCGTTGGGAAACCCGCCCGACAACACCGCCAGCAGATCCCGCTGTTGCGCCAACTGCTTGAGCAGCGGCGGCAAGGTGGCGGCCACTTGCGCAAGCTGCGCTTCCTGCGCAACAACCTCGGGTCGGCCCACATAGCCTTTCTCGAATTGCCGGTGCAATACCTCCAGTAGGTTGGTGTTGATCTTGATGAGTTCGTGGGTCGCGTCGATCTGCGCGCGTAAAGAAGCCTCTTGGATGGCAGCAGCGGCAACGTTGGAACTCAAGGTGATATTGGTCGCGGCCAGGACGAAGCGGGCCTGTTCTTGCTGCGCTTTCAGCGACTCTACTGTCCGGCGGTTGAGGCCAAAGACGTCGGGGACAAAAGAGACGCTGACCTCCGGTGTAAACAAGCTGTATTGAAAAGTGGTAAAGCTCGGCACCGGCGAAATTTCCTCCGATGTCTTGGCCCGCGTGGCGGAGAAGCTTCCCGAGACACTGGGATAGTAAGCGCCACGCTGGGCCAGCACATTTTCTCTTGCGACCAATAGCGCCGCTTGGGCCGATTTAAGATCGGGATTGTTCTTGAGGGAGCGTGCAATTAAGTCGTTGAGCGGCTTGGAGTGAAACAAGGTCCACCAGTCTCCGGGAATGTCGCGCCCCTGAGCAAAAGTTTGCGCCTCTCCGCCGGAGACGTTCGGGCTGCTGCTCGTGGTCGTAG